>JAISQC010000148.1 GCA_031274465.1 Synergistaceae bacterium
ACGCTTAAAAATCTACTCTAAGGAGATGACCACCATGGCAAGAAAAAGTTTATCACGTTGGGACGAAATTGTGTCGGAATCGAACGAAGGAATAAAGATATGGGTGGGGGTAGACGTCCATAAAACGAGCTACGCGGTTGCGGTTTTGAGCGGCAGGGGGGTCTGCACCGTTTTACCGCCCCGGCCGACAACCAGGGCTTGATAAAGCAGTTCGAGGATCGCAAGATACGCGTCAGTGGGTTGGCGTACGAAGCAGGCCCTACCGGATATGGGTTATATAGGGCATGCAAGAGTGCCGGCATCGAAGCAATGGTCGTTGCAGCCTGCCGGATACCCCAAGCGCCGGGCAAGTCGGCCAAGACGGACGGGCTTGACAGCAGGAAGCTTGCGGAATTTCTTGCAAGAGGCATGCTCCAGCCGATAACGGTGCCGAGCGAGGATCAAGAGGCTGAACGGAGCGAAGTCCGCTGCCGGAACCATGCGTCAAGGGAAGCGGCGAAGTGCAAGGAACGGATAAAATCCTTTCTTCTCGCGAACGGCCTGCCAGAGCCGGAAGGGTTGAAGTGCTGGAGCAACGCGGGCATAGAGGGGTTGAAGGAAATGGGAATGCACCCTGGCTTGCGCAAGACGCTCGACAGCTATTTGCGCCAGCTGGAGTTTTTTGAGAATGAAAAATCTTTGCTGGAGCATGATATAAAAGAGACAATGCTGCCGAAAGAGGATGTGCTGCAGAGCGTCCCCGGCGTCGGACCCGTTACATCGGGCATATTCCGGGCTGAGATATTTGACCCAGCGCGTTTTAGGACTGCGGAACAGCTGGCCAGCTATACAGGGCTTGCCCCAATCATCAGCCAAAGCGGGCAGGGCAATGGCTACAGCAGGCTGATCCCGTGCGGTCAGGGAAAGTTGCGGAGCGTGCTTGTGGAAGCCGCGTGGCGGTTGCTGTCAAAAGAAGAATGGGCGATGGAATTTTACCGAAGAGTTTTAAGTCATAGCGGGAAGCCTCAGAAAGCGATAGTGGCTTTGGCCAGAAAACTTGCGGTCATACTGTGGCGTTTATGGCGTGAAAACAAGAGTTATGAGTCCAGGAGCGACAATTCTATGGAGATATTGCCGACTGAACAAACGGCATGACAGGTTAAGCCTTGCATAAGCTTTCGAGTCCGGCAACAAACTTTTGTCCAGGCGGCTCGAGGGGGTTTCGGAGATGTCCACGCAGCGCTGATTGTCCAGATGGACAGGACTTTTTTAATTTGTGGCTCTCTGAATATTGTCGAATACCGAAACCGGTATTTTGTGCGTAATGGCACGAATTGAGAATCTGAGCGGGACGCCCCAATTGCCTGGACGAAAGCAGCAAAGGGTTTGCTATGCCCGGACTGTTAATTTCGATTGGCGGCGGCTTTTGCCAACCGACGGGGAGTCGTGCAAAAAGAGCGTAGGGAACCCGATGGCGCCCTACGCTTGCAAAAAGCAAAAATTTGATGGGAAATCGCTGATTCCTTACTTGACAAATGACCACATGAGAATCAGCGTTTCCCTAAGGGAGTCTCTGCGGGCATCTCATCAGGAAACTGAACGGGCGCTCGATGAGATGAGCAGGGAAGTCAAAGAGGCGTCCCGGATAGTGGGAAATTTGGGCAACAAGTTCGGAGAGCTGCCGGAACATCTGGTGGCCCCGAATATCGCGGAAAAGTTCAACGCGCTGGGGTACGGCTTTACATGCACCACTACAGGTAAAACGTTACGCGCTCAAAAGCGGTTTCTATGTCATAGAGCAGAGCGGCGACACCATGAAGATCGACATCCCCGAAGGATTCAAGCCCAGAGAGTGGTGAGGGCGGTCTTTTCCGCGCATAACGCATGACCTCTTGGCGGATGCGGGTGGAATCCTACGGTTTTGAACTTGTGGTTTAAAGCGCGCCCAATTCCCTGTGTAGTTCGCGCATCGCGTCGCTGACGGCGCGGTATCTTCTGTATCCGGCGGAGCAGTCCCGCTCGGGCGCGAAAGAGCCGCCGTACTCGACGAACTGGGTTACGGCCTCGCGATAGCCCGAATATTCGCCTCCTGACACGGCGCATATCACGCCAAGCCCTTTGATCCCGGATTCGGCGCTTTCGAGCGCGCGTATCGCCCGCCCCAGCGCGTCCGATTTCATCTGCATCAGCAGCTTGGACTTCGCCCCGCCGCCGGAGGCAGTTATCGACTTGACCTCGCCTCCGCCGCGAGCGAGCAGGTCGAAGCGATATCTCGTCTCGTAGCACAGCCCTTCCAGCACCGCCCTGTACATCCGCCATTCGTCGACCGCCAGGTGGAGCCCGACGAAACAGCCCTTTGCCTCGTTGCCCATGTCATTGCTGTCGGTCCCGGACATGTATGGCAGAAAGAACACCCCGCCGGAATCGTCCGGGCACAGCCTGTCGGCCGTCTGGTATATGCTCTCGCCGCTTTGCGCATGCCGCCTTATCGCGTCCTCGAAGCGCTGCGCGAACCACCTTATGCTGGCGCCGTGCGCGAGCTGGGCGGTGGACGCGAAGGCCCGCTCTTCGAAGAACGGCTCGACGTTGACGTTGTTTTCGATAAACCCATCCGAAACTGGGCCGCGCTCCACCACGAGGTTCAGGCTTTCGCTCGAACCCATCCCTATGAGCATGTCCCCCGCGTCCAGCGCGCCGGCGCCGAGCGTTGCGCAAGGCTGATCGTGGCAGCCAGCCAGTATCTCCATATCCGCAGGGAGGCCCAGCTCTTCGGCGACGTTCGGGCGAATTCGGCCAAGAGGCGTGCCGGGCTCGATGATCGGGGCAAACCACGACTTTTCGACCTCGAAGGCCTCCATCATCCTGTCGGACCAGCCGAACGTTTCGAAATCAAGCATCATGGTCCTGGAGGCTGTCGATGGGTCAACCCCCCGCTCGCCGCAGAGCAGATAAGCGAAGTACTCGCCGAACGTAAACGCTTTGCCCACCCTGTCCAGCTCGGCGCGCATGTGCGACCTCATCCAGAGGATTTTGCAAAGCGAGTACACCGGGGCAATTGTGACCCCGGTGAGCCGATGGGCTTCGATGGGGGATATGCGGGAAGCGATGGCCCGCACCGTTTCAGCGCACCTGTTGTCGAGGTATACGCTGGCGTTGCAGATGACCTCGTCGTTCGCGCCGGTCATCACCATGGATTCCCCTATGGAGGACACGGCAAGAGAGCGCGCGCCGCCGGCAAAATCGGCTATTTCCGCAAGTGCCTGCCGGACGCAGCCCCACACGGCGCGCGGATTCAGCTCTACCCAGCCCGGGCGCGGGTGGACGAACTGATATTCCCGGCTGGCCGACGCGATCAGCCTGCCGCGTCCGTCCATGACCCCGGCCTTGCAGCCGGAAGTGCCGATGTCGAGCCCGATGTAGTCGGCCAACTCTATACCATGAATTTCGTCAGCAGGTCGATTTTATCGCACGCGATTTTCTCCACCGCCGACCTCGCGGCTTCCATCAGCTTCATGATGTCGCATTTCGTGCCGTGCTCCTGCATGAAATCGTGCAGCGCCTGAGTGTAGGCCGCGAAGAAATCGGTGCCGACGTTGAGCTTTGCCACGCCGGTCCGCACTATGCTCAAAATGTCCTCGTCCGGCGTGTTCGACCCCCCGTGCACCACTATGGGGCATGGGACGGTGTCCACCAGCTCTTTCAGGAGGTCGAGGTTGATGACGGGCTTGTGTTTGTAGAATCCGTGCGCCGTGCCTATCGAAACGGCAAGGCAGTCGATGCCGGTTTCTTTCACGAATTTTCGCGCGACGTCCGGGTCGGTGTAGTTCGAGGCTATCGCTGAAAGCGGCTGGTCCGCGTCGAGTATCTTGCCAAGCTCCGCCTCCACCGAAACCCCCTTCGAGTGCGCCAGCTCAACGACCTTGCGGGTCTCCGCCACGTTATAGCCGTAGTCTTCCGACGATAGGTCGATCATCACGCCAGAATAGCCGCTGTCTATGCAACGCTTCGCCTGTTCGTACGTGCGCCCGTGGTCGAGGCCGAGCGCTATCTTGACAGAGGAGTTTCTGGCCGCGACCTCGCATATAGCGCTCATGTAGCCAGGCCCTGCGTATTCCATGTGGGCGTGGTACGTCTGCACTATCAAAGGCACGTTTTTCTTTTCAGCCGCCCCGACTATAGCCTGAAGGGTTTCCATATTGAGCGAGTTGAACGCCCCGACGGTGAATTTGTGCTCAATAGCGTACCGCAGGAGCTCGGTGTAAGGGTAAAGGGCCATGACGTATCCTCCTAGAAAAATGATGTTTTATCTTGCGTTGGCTTTTTTCTTGCGCATGACGTCGAAAAATACTGCTGCAAGTATTATGATGCCTTTCGTGATGTTTTGGACGTACCACGGTATCTGCAGCATGCTCATGCCGTTTGCTAGCACCCCGAGCACTATCGCGCCGAGCAGCGTGCTGCCCTGGCGGCCCTCGCCGCCCATGTAGCTGATGCCGCCCAGATAGCAGGCCGCCACCGCGTCGAACTCGAGCGCGTTGCCGGTTGTCGGCTGGCCGGTCGTGATGCGCGAGCAGGATATTATGCCGCATATAGCCGCGAGGCATCCGGATACCATGTACACGATCCACGTCGTGCGCCGTATGTTGATGCCGGAAAACCGGGCGGCCTCGATATTGCCTCCTATCGCGTATACGTTGCGCCCGAACTTCGACTTGCTCAGCAGCAAAAACATTATTACGAATATCACGAGCATCACGATCACCGGGTACGGCACCACTCCCATGAGGTAGCCGTTGCCCAGCTCGCCGAACGACGCGTCCACGTTTATCATGTTGCCTCGGGTTATCACGTAGCACCCCCCGCGCGCGATCAGCATCATCGCGAGCGTGACGACGAACGGCGGCAGGGGCGTGTTGGCGAGGAACATCCCGTTTATAAAGCCGAAAAAAGACCCTGCCAGCAGGCTCAGGGGGATGGCAAGCCAAAACGGGGCGCCGACGTCGGTTATTATCCATGCGCAAAAACACGACGTAAATCCTATCACCGAACCCTGCGACAGATCTATGCCGTTGATTATTATGCACATGGTCATCCCGAAGCCGAGTATGCCCGTTATCGAGATAGAGCGCATTATGTTGAACATGTTCTTGCTGCTCAAAAAATTCGGCTGTATCGTTGACACTATGACGCACATGACAAAAAGGCCGATGAGAATTCCGGCGTTGTGGTTGATGTATGCCAAAATCGGGTTGGCCCGCCTTCTTGTCGGTATGGTGTTCTCGCTCATGCCCCAATCCCTCCTATGGCAAGCGCCATTATGTTCTGCTCGGTCAGCTCGGTCCGATCGACGACCCCCGTAAGCCGGCCCTCGCGCAAAACGTACACCCTGTCGCACAGGTTGATGACCTCAGGCATCTCGGAGGAGATCAGTATGATGCCGACCCCCATTCCGACTATCTCGTAGATCAGCTTGTAGATTTCCTGCTTGGCCCCAACGTCGATCCCTCTGGTCGGCTCGTCCAGGATCAGTATTTGCGGGTCCGTGACGAGCCATTTCGCCAACACCGCCTTCTGCTGGTTGCCGCCGGACAGATTCAGCGTTTTGCTCTCATAGGAAGCCGTTTTGATCCGCAGCCGCTTGCTGATGGAGTCCACGATTTCGTCGTTGAGTTTTTGGTCCAGCCTCAGCCATTTGATCAGCCGGCCGATTATGGGAAGCGTGATGTTGAAGTCGATGGTCTGCTTGAGGATCAGCCCCTCTAGCTTCCTGTCCTCGGGCGCGAGCGCGATGCCGGCTTTTATCGCGTCGATGGGGCTTCTTATGGCTATCTGTTTTCCGTTCAGCGTTATATTGCCCACCGTTCCGGCATCGATGCCGAGAAGGGCGCGCATGACTTCCGACCGGCCGGAGCCCATGAGCCCGTAAAAACCCAGCACCTCGCCCTTGCGCAGCTCGAAGCTCACTTCGTGGACCCGTTTCGAGCGGATGCCGGACGCGGAGAAAAAAACTTCGCCGCTTTGGCTCTTGCGCTCGGGGAACGTATCCTTGAAATCGCGGCCGACCATCATGTTGATGAGGTCGTCGTACTGCAGTTCGCTGACCGACCCGGTGCCAGCGAATTTTCCGTCCCTGAGCACGGTTATTTTGTCGCAGACGCGGTAGATTTCCCTCAGCTTGTGGGAGATGAATATGATGGTGACGCCCTGTTTCCTGAGGGAGCGCATCATATCGAGCAGAGTGTCCACTTCGGCCGCCGCGAGCGATGCCGTCGGCTCGTCCATTATCAGTATCTTCGTGTTCTCCGACAGGGAGCGGCATATTTCGATCATCTGCTGCTGCGCCACGCTCAAGTTCGACACCCTCATGGCCGGGTCCAGCCCCACAAGCCCTATGGAGTCCAGCAGGCGCCTCGATTTTTCCCACATGGCGTCCTCGTCCACGAAACTGAGCCTGCCGGCGGGGAAACGCCCCAAAAAAATGTTCTCGGCTATGCTCATGTTGCGGGCCAGGCTCAGCTCCTGATGTATGACGCTGATGCCGTAAGCCCGGGCGACCTGGACCGAATCGACGCTTACCGGCTCGTCGCCTATGAAAATCCTGCCGGCGTCGGGCTGGTATATGCCGGAGAGTATTTTGATCAGCGTTGATTTGCCGGCGCCGTTTTCGCCGAGAAGGGCGTGAACCTCCCCCCTTTTCACTTCGAAATGGATGTCGTCCAGCGCGACCACGCCGGGAAATTCCTTGCGGATACCCTCCACCCGCAACGCACTGTCGCTCATTTGCCGCCCCCCTTCGCGCGCACCAGGCGGGCCGCCGGGCGAACCCGGCCAGCCCGCCTTGTCCAAGGCTAGAAGCCTACGTAGCCTTCCATCGTCTCCGCAGTTATCTTTTGGCAGGGCAGCGCTATGGACGGCTCGATTTTCTTGCCGTTCAGGTAATCGAACGCGTTTTTGGCGCTGAAGACGCCCAGGTTCTTTGCCGGCTGCGCCGCAGTGGCGTAGAGGTAGCCCGACTTGATGAGGTCGAGGGCGTTGTTCGTGCCGTCTATGCTGGTGACCACGACTTTGCCCGCCTCATAGCCGTTGGCTTTCAGCGCCGCGCATATTCCTATCGCAAACACGTCGCCGGTCGTGAAGACCCCGGCGATGTCCGGAACGCTCTGGCATATGTTTTCCATGATGGTCAGAGCTTCCTCGGTGGTCATGTTCTGCACGATTTCCTCCATGACTATCTCCACTCCCGGGAACTCGTTCTTTATCAGGTCGTAGAGAGCCTGTTTCCTCTGGTTGACCGCCTCGCTGCCGGTGGTGGTGATGGTGGCTATCTTGCCCTTTCCGCCCAGCTTCTCGAGCAGGGCGCGGCCCGCTATCTCGCCGGCGCTGTAGTTGTCCGCCACTATGGTGGAGACTATGCCGTCCGGGGAGGATGCCGGGGTGTCCATCACGAAGACCGGCACGCCAGCCTGGTTGGCTTCCTTCACGGCGGCGCTGATGGCATTGGAGTCGATTGGGATCAGCACGAGCGCCTTGCACCCCTGCTGGATCAGGTCCGCGATCTGGTCGAGCTGTTTTGAGGAATCGCCTGAAGCGTCGGTCACCACGACCTTTGCCGTCGGATCGACCTCTTTGACGCCCTCCTCGACTCCGGCGATGCAGGTGGCGTAGAAGGAGTTGACGGCGTTCGGCACCGCCACCCCATAGATGCCCCCTGCCGACGCCGCGGCATACGCGGCAGACGGCATGATGCCCAAAACTGTCACTAATGCAAACGCTGCGGCTCCAAAGAACGCTCTTCTCGCTTTCATAACAAATACCCCCCTAGTATGATATGAAATTTGTGGTTTGTGGCGCCTGTAGCTCCACGGGCTTTTCTCGCATCGCCTCCCCCAGCCCGCTTGATTAGGTGAAGCTGTATCCGCTAGAATTGCTGAAAGCCGATTTCTCTGGCGTTTATCCTCACGTTTCGCATCGATTCCTCCCATGATGCAGTCGTCACTGCCATGCAGAGCGCCTCTACAACCGCTATGTGCTTTAATTTAGACAGAGTTGGGAGGTCCTGGTTGTTTTCCTCTCTTTTATGCACTATCAGCGAGCAGTCGCTGTATTTCTGTATTTCGGCTTTTATGTTTTGCGTCAGGGAGATAGTCGGGGCGCCGTTTTTTCTAGCTATCGAGAGGCAGAGGCACGGCGCCTTTGATTGCCCCGACATGGATATCGCAAATGCGACGTCGCGGCTTCCGAGGGATTGCGCCAGCATGATCTGCGCGCCGACGTCAGTCGGCGCAGACGCTTGTTTCCCTATGTACGCGAAATGCCAGTACGCGTCGTATGCGACCGGGAAGCTTCCACCGATGGAGAAAAACGCTATCCTTTCGGCTTTGGCGAGCATGTCCACGGCCATCTTGAATTTTTCCACCCGCAGAGTGGACATCATGAACTTGATGTCATCGATGTGGCTCGCCATCGATTTGGAGAGTATTTCCTCCGGGGTGTCGTGCTTCCCGATGCCGACCGCGGCAATCAGCTTTTCCGAACCCACTATGTCCTGAGCGAGCCTCAGCTTGAAGTCGGAAAAACCGACGAATCCAAGCGCCCTGCAGAACCTGACTACAGTGGCTTCGCTGACGCCCGTCTCCTCCGATATTTGCCGGGCCGTGTCGTGGATAACCTTGCCCGGGTTCGATTTTACGTAAAGCGCTATCTTTTGATGGGCGGACGACATAGACGAATAGTTGTTCTTTATCACGGCGAGCAGATGGGAATTGCCGGCGTCAAATTGACTGCCGGTCGATGATTTGCCGATTTTCGCTTTTTTCCCCCGCATTACGGCACCGTCCCGTCCAATTCAGCAAAGCATTTTTCAAAATGAGCAAGCGCGCGGCTTCGGCGCGCACAGCCAAACAACTTATGTCGGCCATCGTTCGATGGCTAAATAAAATTGCATTTTAATCGGTGGATTTATGAAATAAAATATACATGAAATACGCGCTTGTGTCAACATGGATTTTCATGAAGACAAGTCTGCCTAATTAGGACAACTCCTACAAATAAATGAGCTGTAATATTTACGGATTTGAGCTTCTTCCCGTGCAATAATATAGAAGTCGTACGGTG
>JAISQC010000149.1 GCA_031274465.1 Synergistaceae bacterium
ATATGCTCTTTGAGCAGCTCCAATTCGCTTTTCAGGCGGGGCGGCAGCACGGCAAGCCCCATCACCTCGATTAGCCCGATGTTCTCTTTCTTGATGTGGTGGAGCTTTGCGTGCGGGTGAAATACCCCGAGAGGGTGTTCGTCGGTCGTGATGTTGTTCCGCAGCGCCAGGTCGAGCTCGAACATGCCGCCCCTCCTCCGCATGATCGGGGTTATCGTGTTGTGCATCGCGCCGCTGGTTTGCGCGTGGATAAAGGCTCTCTCATCCGAATAAGCGCGCCATTTGCCCAGTATCAGATCGGCGAGTTCGACGATATCCTCGCTTGAGGCGGACTGCAGGCGGATCACCGACAGGGGCCATTTTACGATTCCTGACGTCACGGTGCTGAAATTTCTGACGTCGAAATGCTCGGCTATCGGGGCGGATGCCATCGCAAACTCGTACCTGCCGCCCTGGAAATGGTCGTGCGACAGTATGGAGCCGCCGACGATCGGCAGGTCGGCGTTCGACCCCATGAAGTAATGGGGGAAGAGCGTGACGAAATCGGCGAGCTTCGTGAATGTCGATCTGTCGATTTTCATGGGTATGTGTTTTTCGTTTAATGCAATGCAATGCTCGTTGTAATAAACGTACGGCGAATATTGGAAATACCACTGCTCGCAACCGAGCTCTATGGGGATTATCCTGTGGTTCTGCCTGGCGGGCATGCCGGCATGTCCGGCGTAGCCTTCCGTCTCGCGGCAGAGGAGGCATTTGGGGTAGCGGGACGTGGCAGAACCGGCCGCCGCCGCGATCTCCGCAGGATCTTTTTCGGGTTTTGACAAGTTGATCGTGATATCTATCTCGCCATACGGCGTGGCGCTTTTCCACTTGATGTCCTTTTTGACCCGGTATCGTCTGATGTAGTCGGTATCCTGGCTGAAGCGGTAAAAGTAATCTGTCGCGTTTTGAGGCGAGGCCGCGTACAGCGAGAAGAACTCTTTTGCGACGGCGGAAGGCGGGGGAGTCAGGCACCCCATCAATTCAGTGTCGAACAAATCTCTTGAGGAAGTGTTGTTCGGGCTGAACAAATTACGCGAGAAGGCGTGATCGGTCAACGCGCCGAGGATGTCTTCCAATTCCAATTTTTCCGCATCCGCTTCACTCTCGCCGTAATCGTCCATCCTCAGGGCCGACAGCAGCCGGTTTCTGGCGTACGCTTCGTCGCGGGCGTCCAGTATCCCGCGCTCAAGCCCATAGAGGATCAATTGCGCTATATATCTTTCTATCATGGCATATTCCCGTCCCCCGCATGCTTCCGATGCGGGTTCTGCGTTCGCCCTGTTTTCGTAATCTCAGGGAAATGCTGAATAAATGTTCTTTTCGGCGAAATGGAGCAGATTCGTTCTCCGTCAAAGCGGTTGTCGTGAAAATGGCCGCAGGCGTAGCAGAGCTACGTCGAGGACTATTTTTACGGCAAACGCGAAGAGGGAGGGCGAAGATGTCCATTGCAGCCAAAAGGTTATTTATTCAGCGTTTCCTCAGAACCCGAACTGCAGGACGGTCGTCTCGTGAAATTCCTCTCCCGGCTTGAGCAGGGTGCTCGGGAATTCCGGGTGGTGCGGCGAGTCCGGATAGTGCTGGGTCTCTAGGCAAAACGCCGAGCGGTGCGTGAAAACCCTTCCCTTTCCTTTTAGCGTGCCGTCCAAGAAATTTCCCGTGTAAAGCTGTATGGCGGGCTGAGTGGTGAATACCCTGAGCGACCGCTCGCCGCTTGGCGCGCACGCTTCGGCGGCCAGCGCCAGCTCGCCCTTCCCGCCTTGGCTCAATATGAAGCAGTGGTCGTAGCCCCGGCCTTTTTTGATGTTCGGGTCGTCCGCGCCTATGTCGCGCCCTATCGTCTTCTGGTGCGTGAAGTCGAACGGCGTCCCTGCGGCCTCGATTATGCGCCCCGTCGGGATGAGGTCTTCCGTCGTCTCCAGGAAGCGGTCGCTTTCGATCCTCAGAAGATGGTTTTCTATCGTCTCGTCGGCCCCGTTCGAGAGGTCGAAATATGCGTGGTTCGTCAGATTTATATAAGTGTCGGCGTCGGTTTGCGCTGTGTAGTCCATAGTGAGCCTGTTATCGTCGTCGAGCGAGTACGCGACGGTGACTTTCAGCTCGCCCGGAAAGCCTTCTTCCCCTGCCGGAGCGGTCGTCTTGAAGACAACGCCGTTGTCCGAGGCGGTTTCCGCCGAGAAGACGTGCGTCTGCAGCTTGCCGTGGAGGTAGTTGCCGCCGTCGTTTTTCATCAACTGGTAGGGCCGCCCGCCGATGGCGAATTCCGCGCCCCTTATCCTGTTGGCGTAGCGCCCGATGAAAGCCCCTTGGCTGGAATTGTCGGCCTCGTATCCCGCGAGGTCGTCGAAGCCCAAAATCACATCCTCGTGCCCAGAGGCGGAAGGGAGCAAGATATCCGTCAAGCAAGCCCCGTAGCTGATGCAGCGTATGATGACCCCGTTCCTGTTTTGAAGCTCGAATTGCTCGACGGCGCGCCCGTCTCTGGTCTTTCCATAATGTTTTCGGTTCATTCACGACCCTCCTCATATTACGTTATAATTTATAATATCACCGACTTTTGAAAAAACAAGCGAAAGACGGTAAAATAGGACCGCGCTCTGGACATTTTTCAAGACATCGGAATGCAGTCAGCGAGGAGGGGATAGCATGGCAACGACGTCGCAATTGGCCGAACGCGTCCGGGCGGGGGAATATGACTCCGTTTTTTCGTCTCTGTACTCGCCTGATGACGAAATGATCGCGAAACAGCGCATGAGATACGTCGGCGCGGTTGCCGATTTCGAAAAGAATTACGGCGCCGGAAGGGAAGTGCGCGCCTACTCCGTGCCGGGAAGGGTCGAGCTGTGCGGCAACCACACGGACCACAACAACGGGGTAGTGCTGGCCGCCGCCATCAACCTCGACATCATCGCAATCGTGTCCAAATCGGACAATGGCGTGATCCGGCTTCGCTCGTCCGGGTTCGGCAGGGAGGATGTGGTCGATCTCTCGAGCTTGGCGCCGGATGCGGCCGAGGCCGGAAAGTCGTCGGCAATGATACGCGGCGTGGCCGCCGCGTTCAAGGATAGGGGCGGCGGATACGGCGGTTTCGACGCCTGGACGACCTCCGATGTTTTGCGGGGCAGCGGGCTTTCCAGCTCGGCCGCGTTCGAGGTCTGCGTAGGCACGGTCATGAACGGCGAATATAACGAAGAGCGATTCGACGCGGCTACCATAGGCATCATAGGCCAGCATTCAGAAAACGTGTTTTTCGGAAAGCCGTCCGGCCTCATGGACCAAGTGGCGTGCTCTGTTGGAGGAGCTATCTTCATAGACCTCGAAAACCCGGCTTCCCCGATAGTCCGGAAGATCACGCTCGACCTGTCGTCTTACGGCCTTTATCTGGTAGTGGTCGATACAAAGGGCGATCACTCCGACCTCACCGGCGAGTACGCGGCGATCCGGGGCGAGATGGAGGCGGCCGCCGCTTTCTTCGGCAAGCGCTGTCTGAGGGAGGTCGATTACGCGGAGTTCCGAAGCCGCATTGCCGATGTGAGGGGCGCTGTGGGAGATCGGGCGGTCGTGCGCGCCATGCACTTTTTCGAGGAGTGCGGGCGAGTGCGCGAGGCCGCCGGGGCGCTCGAAAACGGCGACATATCGCGTTTTCTCGGCCTGATAGACGAGTGCGGGCACTCGTCGTTCGAGTTCAACCAGAACGCGTATTCCATTAAAACCCCTGACAGGCAGGGAGTACCGGTCGCGCTCGCGGTCTCGCGCGCCATTCTGGGCGGGCGGGGGGCCTGCCGGCTTCAGGGCGGCGGTTTTGCCGGCACGATACAGGCATTCGTCCCGAAGGATATGTTGGATGAGTATTGCTCCGCCATGAGCGGCGTGTTCGGTCGGGACGCCTGCCATGTGCTGCGCGTCCGCCCTCTCGGCGGGGTCAGGCTGCAATAATAGACGAAAAGGGAAGTGGTTTCATGGACGTGCTGGTAACTGGGGGCGCCGGCTTCATAGGCAGCCATACGTGCGTAGAGCTAATCGGCGCCGGGTACGGCGTGATAGTTGCGGACAACCTCGTCAACGCGAGCGAGGAGTCGCTCCGCCGCGTCGAGCGGATAACGGGGAAGAAGGTCAAATTTTACGGCATCGACGTGGCGGACAGCGAGCGACTGGAAGCCCTTTTCGCCGAAAACAGGGGAATAGGGTCCGTGATCCATTTCGCCGGGCTGAAGGCGGTGGGCGAGAGCGTAGCGAAACCCCTTGAGTATTATTCCAACAACTTGGCCTGCACCTTGGTTTTGCTCAAAACTCTCAGGAAATTCAACGTCAAAAATTTCGTGTTCTCGTCGTCCGCCACGGTGTACGGGGATCCGGCGAGCGTTCCGGTGCGCGAGGATTTTCCGGTTTCCGCCACGAACCCGTACGGGGCCACTAAGGTCTTCATCGAGCGCATACTGCACGATTGCTGCGCGGCGGACGGAGAGTTCAACGCGGCGGTCCTGCGCTATTTCAACCCGATAGGCGCGCACGAGTCGGGGCTGATAGGCGAGGACCCAAACGGCATACCGAACAATTTGGTGCCGTACATAGCTCAGGTCGCGGTCGGGCACCTTGAGCGGGTGCGCGTTTTCGGCAACGACTATCCGACGGTCGACGGGACCGGCGTCAGAGATTATATCCACGTGGTGGACTTGGCCAAGGGGCATGTGGCGGCTCTCAAGAAGCTGTCGGAAAACTGCGGGGAGTTCATCTGCAACCTCGGCACAGGCAGGGGCTACAGCGTCCTCGAGGTAATCGCGGCTTTCGAGCGCGCCTGCGGCAAGAACATCGATCACGAGTTCACGCTCAGGCGTCCCGGGGATATCGCGTCCGTCTACGCGGACCCTTCGAAGGCCCTGCGGGAATTGGGATGGAAGGCCGAATACGACATAGACGACATGTGTGCCGACTCGTGGCGCTGGCAGAGCGCCAATCCCGACGGGTACGGAAGATAGATCGAGGGGGTCTTGGCGGTGGAAAAACCTGTATTGGTGATCATGGCGGCCGGGATAGGAAGCAGGTACGGCGGGCTGAAACAGATCGACCCCATAGGGGCGAACGGCGAGCTGATCATAGACTACTCGATATATGACGCGGTCGGGGCCGGTTTCGAGAAGGTGGTTTTCATCATCACCCGCGCGATAGAGAGCGACTTCATGGAGGTCATAGGGCGCAGGATCGAGAAATACGTGAAGGCCGAGTACGTGTTTCAGGACATCAACGACATCCCGGCCGGTTATTCCGTCCCCGAGGGCAGGACCAAGCCGTGGGGCACGGCTCAGGCGATTCTAGCCGCTAGACGGGCAGTGCGCGGGCCGTTCGCCGCCATAAACGCCGACGATTTTTACGGCCCTTCCGCGTACAAGACGATCTATGACTGGCTTGCCGCTCCGAAGCCGGGCGGCGCGATGCAGTTTGCCATGGTGGGCTACAGGATCGAGAACACGGTGTCGGATTACGGCAGCGTGACCCGCGCCGTCTGCGAGGCCGACAAAGACGGATATCTGACTAGCATAGCCGAACGCCATCTTGTCGAGAAGACCCCGGGGGGTGCGCGTTTTTCGGATGACAAAGGCAAGACATGGGTGGAACTCCCCGCCGGGACGCTGGTCTCGATGAATTTCTGGGGGCTCTCGCCCGATTTTTTCAAAGCGGCTTCTGACGACTTCCCCGGCTTTTTGGACAAACATTTAAACGACAACCCGCTTAAATGCGAATATTTGCTCCCCAATGAGATAGGCGCGCAGATACGCTCCGGCGCGGCGACCGTAAAGGTGCTGGAGAGCCTCGACGCCTGGCACGGCGTCACGTACCGCGAGGACAGGCCGACAGTCGCGAGAGAGGTCGCGGCCATGCATGAGGGCGGGGTCTATCCCACTCCGCTCTGGAAATGACAATTTTAGGGGGTGCCACCATGATAAGGGCTTTCACTGCGTTCACGGGCGAGATCGACGACGGGGAAACGGCGGTAGCCGAGATAATGGATCAGTTGGGCGGCTGCGAGGGGCTGTCGAAAAATTCCATAGGGTTTCTCACCTGCTACAGCGAATTCGTGGATTCCGGGGTGATGAAGGAAATATGCGACGCCCTGCCGTTCGACGTGATCGGCTCGACTACGCTCGGAAACGCGGTCCGAGGCTCTGCCGGCAGGATGCTGCTGACTCTGATGGTGATCACGAGCGACGAGGCCGAGTTCTCCATAGGGCTGACCGAACCCCTTTCAGACGGGGACGCGGGCGCCCTTCGCGCCGCATACGAGGAGGCGGCGTCGAGAATCACGGGCAAGCCGGCTCTCATGGTGAGCTTCGCGCCTCTCCTTCTGAGCGTGAGCGGGGATTTTTACGTGAACTCGTTCGCCGATATATCCGGGGGGGTGCCCAATTTTGGGATGCTCGCCGTCGACAGCAACGATGATTTTCGGGATTCTCAGGTCATTTCGCGCGGCGAGGCGTATCGCGACCGCTATGCTTTCGCCTTGTTCGGCGGCGGCGTGACCCCGCGTTTTTTCATATCCTCCATATCTTCCGAGAAGGTTTTCATGGAAAAAGGCGTGGTGACGTCCGCAGACGGCAATCGCGTGCACGCCGTCAACGACAAGCCCGCTGTCGAGTACCTAGAGGGGCTCGGCCTCAAAAAAAACGCAGACGGGACGATAGCGAGCGTCACGTCGTTCCCATTCGTGGTAGACTACAACGATGGCTCGTTTCCAGTCGTGCGCGTGATATTTTCAATCGCTCCAGACGGCAGCGCCGTCTGCGGCGGCGACATACCGATGGGCGCCACCGTCTCAGTCGGCCATGTGGACTGCGACGAGGTTCTGGCGACGACCACGGAGGCGGTTTCAGACGCGATGCTTTCGGGCGAGGCGGGGTGCGCCTTTATGTTCTCGTGCGCGGCGCGGTATCTTGCGCTCGGCTACGAGACCATGAGCGAGCAGGAGAAGGTTCAGAATCTGATGGAGGGGGTTTCGACGCCTTACCTGTTTTCCTATTCCGGCGGCGAGCTGTGCCCGGTTCCGTCTGGCGGGGATTCTGCGGTCCTGGTCAACCGAAATCACAACGAGACTTTTATCATGTGCCTGCTATGAGCAAAAAGATAGTTCCAAATATCGAACATGACGACCGCGCAAAGCCATCGGTTTTTCCGTTGCTCTGTCGTCGGATGAGTGGCGCTGAGCGCGGAGGTGGGGCATTTGCCGGAAGTATTGTCAGCTGAAGAGACGGAAACGCTGCGGGACGAGAACAAAAAACTGAAGATAGAGGTAAAAAAACTCCTCCGCGAGCTCAAATACGAGCAGATGGTAAACGAGCGGAGCAGGAACAGCGCCGAGGCCAAAGAGGGCCTGAGCCGCATCATCGCTTCGGAGAAGACGCGCCTCGACCGATACATGAACTCGCTGTTGAGCAATTGCCCGGATCTCATACTTTTCTTCAACACAGAGGGGCGCCTTGCCTTCGTGAGCGACTCTTACCTGAATATAAGCAAAACCGCCGCCGCCGGCATAATAAAGGGGAAGACCTATCGTGAGCTGCTGTCTCCGGTCGTGTCGGAGGAATTTCTCGCCCGCACCGCCGGATTGTCCGGAATCGCCCTTACGGAACGCCGCATCGTCGAAGCCGAGCAGGATATAGACTTCGGGCAGGGCGGGGATATGCGCCACTATATCATGCAGGTCCTGCCGATCGTCGAAGGGGACGGCCAGTCGGAGGGCTTTGTCCTCTTTTTCTACGACACAACGGAAACCACCAGGGCCAGAGTCGAGGCCGAGCGGGCGCGCGAGCTGGCGGAGCGGTCGACGCAGGCGAAATCCGAATTCCTGTCCCGCATGAGCCACGAGATGCGCACCCCCATGAACGCGATAATCGGCATGACCACCATAGCCAGGGCATCCAGCGACCCGCAGCGGAAGGAGTACTGCCTCGACAAGATCAACGAGGCCTCGGTGCACCTGCTCGGCGTCATAAACGACATCCTCGACATGTCCAAGATAGAGGCCAACAAGTTCGAGCTCTCCGACAGCGAGTTCAATTTCGAGAAGATGCTGAACCGCGTCACGAACGTCATAAATTTCAGGGTAGAGGAAAAACGCCAGAACATTTTCGTGGAGCTGGACCGGGACATCCCAGAGAACATCGTTTCGGACGAGCAGCGCCTGGCTCAGGTGATCACCAACCTCCTGTCCAACTCAGTCAAGTTCACCCCAGAAGGTGGCTCGATCTGGCTGTCGGCCAAAAAGATATCCTTGGAAGGGGATGCCTGCACGATTCGGGTCACCGTGAGGGACTCCGGCATAGGCATATCCGAGGAGCAGAAAAGCCGCCTTTTCACGTCCTTCGAGCAGGCCGACGGAAGCATTTCGCGCAAGTTCGGCGGGACGGGGCTGGGCCTTGCCATCTCAAAGCGCATCGTGGAGCTGATGGAAGGCCGCATTTGGATAGAATCGGAGCTGGGGCACGGCTCGTCATTCATATTCGAGATAAAGGCGCGTATTGCCGACGCCAGGTCCCGCCGACTTCTGCCCTCGGACGTCAACTGGGGCAACATGCGGGTCCTCGTGGTGGACGACGCCCCGGAGATCCTTGAGATATTCAAGGCCATCCTCGTCCCATACGGCGTGACGTGCGAGACGACTTTGAGCGGGGAGGGCGCTATGCGCCTAATCGAAGAGCGCGGCGGCGACCCATACGACGTTTTCTTCATCGACTGGAAGATGCCGGGCATGGACGGCATCGAGCTGACTCGCAAGATCAAGGAGATATGCGGGGCCAAGCCAGTTGTGATAATGATCTCAGCATCCGACTGGACCGAGATGGAGCCTCAGGCGCGCTCTGCCGGGGTGGACCGCTTCCTGCAAAAGCCGCTGTTTCCTTCGGCGCTCTTCAACGCGATCAACGAGTGCATGAGCCGCACGGCGCAGGCGAAAAAAGACGATGCGGTGGAAGTGGCTTCCTGCGACGGCATATTCTGCGGGAAACGTGTCCTGCTCGCAGAGGACGTTGCGATAAACTGCGAGATACTGTCATCGCTCATCGAACACACCGGGGTGGCATTGGATTACGCGAGCGACGGCAAAGAGGCGCTAGGCAAATTCTCGGCGGATCCAAACGCCTACGACCTCATACTCATGGACGTGCACATGCCGAACATGGACGGGTATGAGGCCACGAAAAACATCAGGGCGTCCGAGTTCGGCAGGGCTAAAACCATACCGATCATAGCCATGACCGCGAACGTGTTCCGTGAGGACGTGGAGCGCTGCAGGCAGGTTGGCATGAACGACCACCTTGGCAAGCCGATCGACGCGGCGGAGGTCATAACGAAGATGAGGAAATATATGCAGTGAACTCGCAAAGCGCGGGTTTTCGGTGTTTTTAAAACCGGCGCTCTCCTGTCGCGACGGTCACGTCAGCATCCACGCGATGATGTAGAGCAGGTAGATGTGCGCGGGGTAGAAGATGTAGAAGAAATATTTGCCGGCGCTTCCCTCCGTCCCCTTTTTCCCGTTATACAAAAGAATCGGTATCGCGGCAAAGCACATCATCCACTGCGCGTCGCCGGGCGTCGAGAAGTACGACATTGCGCCAATCGCGACAGGCAGCGAAGCCTGGATCAGCCGGCAGCTCCTGAACAGGTGGAACAGAACCCCAAGCGTCACCAGGAAAAAGCCCCCCTCGGCGGAGATGGGGTTTGGGATGTATTTGAGCATGGCAATTTTCAGCCAGACGGGCATATCGTCGATGGCAAAAGGCAAAATCCCTATCGCGACCGGTATCATGGCGCCAAACAGGGCCCCGAAGACAAGCCTCGCCTTTTTCTCCCTGACGCCTTGGCGCAGCATGTCGGCGAGCAGCATGTAGATGACTGAGACCAGCAGAGTGCCGAAGATATTGTTGATCAGCGCGATTTCCTCGACGCGCATCTTGAAGGTCAGGATCGTGGAGATGACGTTCATCGACTGGAACCCAACGAAGAGCAGCAGCATGTATCTGCTCTTGCTGCGGGTGTAGTGAAACCCCTCCGCGCACATGAAGAGGAAGATCGAGGCAACCGGGCGCCCCAGCCAGGTAAACCACTCGGGCGCGCCGTGCGCATAGAACATCTGGTATATGTGGTCGAATACCATCAGGGCTATGCCGATGATTTTGAGGTGAAAGCCGGTCAAAAACCGACGTCCGGCATAGGAAACTTCAGATATGGGCGGTTCAAATTTGGACATTTCATATCTCCTCTCGGTTTTTATGGCCGAATTATATCATAAATCGCCGCAAAAACATTAAAAA
>JAISQC010000175.1 GCA_031274465.1 Synergistaceae bacterium
ACGAAGAGCTTCGCATCACCGAATTGATGTACAGGGAGGGAATGGGCGCCCAGATTGACCTGATAAACGCCCATATCGAAAATCAGAGGGTTCGAACGGAATACCTCGACGCCGTCAAAAACATGCGCGACTCGATGATACAGCTCAAAAAAGCAACCGGCTACTATGTCTGGAAGTGAGCGAAAAAAATATTACGAGGGTGCAGGGAGCTGGCTCCCTGCCAGGGTTTGGGGCAGAGTCCCAAGGTTCTGTCCGTGGTTCGAGGATGCAGGATGCAGGCGTGCCCTCGTTTTTTTTCGCAAAAAATGATACACTTGAGCCGATATGAGGTGATTGCCTGATGGTCGGATATTTCGACGGCGCCTCCCGGGGCAACCCTGGGCTTGCGGGGGCTGGCGCGTGTCTTGTGGATGGCGGCAAAGTGGTTTGGGAGTTCTCGGAATACCTTGGGATAAAAACCAACAACGAGGCCGAATATACGGCGCTATTGCGGCTGCTCGGCGAAGTGAGATCGAGCGGCGCTGCTCGAATCGAAGTCCGCGGCGACAGCAAGCTGGTCGTGTGCCAGGTGAAACGCGAGTGGAAGATAAACAAGCCTCATTTGCGGAAGCTTGCGGAGCAGGCATGGGAGATGATGGACGGCATCGACGTACGCTTGGTATGGGTTCCGAGGGAGGAAAACCGCATCGCCGACGCGCTCTCCAACAGGGCGATCGACGAACGCTGACGAGGAGGGCCTCGATAAAATGGAACCTCTGCCAAAAAAACGCGAACCGGCAGAAGAGGCGTCTGATGAAAAAACCACGCCGGTTTACGACGTTGAAAGGCTTCACGCCGAAATTCTAAGGCTAAATTCCGAAATCGCCGACTTAAAGCGCGAAATCGGCGAGCATTACTGGCGTTTGTTCTCGGCAGACGGGCAATTCGAACCGTCTTTGGGCGATGTCTATAACGGCATACAGTCCCGCCTTGACGACATAACCGGGCTCGAGACGGAGCTACAGATAATCGAGGATGGCATGAGCCAGCTGATACAGCCCCCTGTGCCGCTGCAGTTCAGCCGCATCTCCTGCCGCTCCTGCGGAACCGTAAACGACGGCAATGACAGTTTTTGCTCGTCCTGCGGGATGAAACTGAAAGAGGATTTCACTTCGGAGTACAAGGCCGAGGACTACGGCATCTGCCCGCTCTGCGGAGCGACGCTGCCCGAGGACACGGTATTCTGCTATACCTGCGGGGCCAGGGTCAAAATATAGGCGGCAACCGTCAAAATTCAGCCGCGCAGTCGCGCATGGCGGCCTCGAACCATTTTCTGTCGCGCGCTATGTCCGCCACGCGAAAGCTCTCATCGCCATGCTGGCGGGTGCCGAGGCATTCGCCAGCCCCCCTGAGCTTCAGGTCCTCTTCGGCTATCTCGAAGCCGTCGCTGCATTTGAGAAGCACGCCGAGCCTTTTGTTGCCGGCTATGTTGCGCGCCGAGTCGAGCAGCACGCATACGCCGCGCCGTGCCGCGCGCCCGACCCTACCCCTTATCTGGTGCAGTTGCGAGAGCCCGTACGAAGAAGCGGACTCTATTACCATTATGTCGGCGCCCTCCACGTCCACCCCGACTTCTATCACGGTCGTAGCCACCAATATCCCGGGCGATGCCGCGAAGCGCGCCATGACCGCGCCTTTCTGGGCCCCGCTCATAGCCCCGGTCATTGCCTCGACCGAAACTTCCGGAAGGACGCGCTTTATGTCGCGAAAGCGGTTCGCCACCGAAGCGCCGCCATCGTCAGAACCCTCGTCCCCTATGCTGGGGCAGACCCAGTAGCAGCGAGCTTCATGCCGCGCTATCTGCGACGCCAGGAATTTATAGAGTTCGCCGATGTGGTTGTCGCTCACGACCCGCGTCAAAATCTCCCCCTTGTCCGGGCGAGTTTCCATCATAGTGCAGGAGACATCTCCGTAAAGCGCCATGCGGAGGGTCCTAGGTATCGGAGTCGCCGTGGTCATCAGCAGATGGGCGCCTATATTCCCCGCGATCACCTTGTCGCGCTGGAGGACGCCGAACCTCTGCTGCTCGTCTATCACGAGCAGACCCAATGATTTGAACGCCACCCCCTCGCCGAGTATCGCGTGGGTTCCTATCAGGACATCGATCTTGCCTTCCCTCAGGCGCCAGAGCAGCTCGTCGCGCAGGGCTCTCGACATCCCGCCCGAAATTTTGGCGACCCGCGCGCCGACCGGCTCTAGAAATTTTTCGCAGAAGGCAAAAAACTGGTCGGCAAGTATCGTGGTCGGGACGAGAACTGCGGCCTGATGCCCGGCGCCGACGCATCGCGCCGCCGCAGCAGCCGCTACGGCCGTCTTGCCGGACCCGACGTCGCCAAGGAGAAGCCTGTTCATTGGAACGGGCCTGTCGATGTCGCGCGCTATCTCGGATACGGCGTTTTTCTGCGACGGCGAAAGCTCGAACGGAAGGCCGGATACAAACCGCGCCTGAAAACCCTCCCCCTCGCCCATCGCCTTCGCCGATACAGCCGCCCGCTCCGAAGCGCGCGCGGCGATTTTTTTCTGGTTCTCGTAAAACTCCTGGTACGCCAGCCTGGCTGTGGATATTTCGATTTCCTCGAATGAAGACGGCGAGTGGACCCCGATATACGCATTTTTTAAAGAGGGGAAAGAGTATTTTTCAATGATGCCTTTAGGCAGGGGGTCATCGATGGCCAGATCCGAGGATGTGACGCAACCGTGAATGGCGTTTGCGAGCCAATCCCGCGACAAACCCTTCGTCGTCGGATACACAGGCCAGATGCGAAGCCACTGGGGGCGGTCCGATTCGCCCCCGCAAACCGCGTATGCAGGGTTCGCGAACTCAAAAAAATTTTTGCCCTTCCTCGACGGCACGCCATACATAAAAACCGGGACGCCGTCGCTTATGCGGTCAAAGCTGTGAGGGCCGCCGAAGGCCATCGCCCCTGCGCACGCCGAGCCGTCGTCAACCATGAACGTCGCTATCGTGACATTCCTGTTGCGGGAGGCGCGCGTTTCGAAATCCGTGACCGTCCCCTTCACTACAGAGGGCCTGTCGGGTTCGAGGGAAGCGATTTCCGTCACGAACCTTCTGTCCTCGTATCGGTTGGGCAAGTGGCAGAGCAAATCCCCCACGCATAAAATCCCCAGCGCTTCCAGCAATGCGCCGCGCCTAGCGCCCACCCCGCGCAGCTTTTTCACCGGGTCGTTCAGCTTCAAAGCTTTAGCGGCGCAGCCTCGTTAATTTCTGTCTCTTTCAAAGCCCGCCGTGGGATTGGTGTTGAGAAGGCTCAAATCGATGCCGAGAACGCTGAGCGTGTTGGCGAGCTGCGCCTGCATCTGCTCGGGCGGCAAAGGCTGCGCAGGCTGCGGGGCAGGCGCCGGAGCGGCATACGCGTCGGCAGAGACGGAGGGAGCGGACGGCGCGTTGGCGGCGGGCGGCGCTCCGGGGGCACTTCCGCGGGCATGGTCATAAGCCTGCGTCGAGGAGGCGGGCGGATTGCCGTAGCCCTGGGCCCCGGACCTGCTCATGATGTTAAGGGTCATAGTCGGTATCTGTATTTTCCCGGTGCTCTCCGCTTTGTCGAGGACCCCGTTTACCTCGCTGATGAACGCGTGAAGGTTTGCAAAGCCCGAATTTCGCAGTTCCTGAAGCAGGGTGAGCTCGTGCCCGAAATCGAGCACCGACGTCTCAGCGTCCCTGATCATGCGCTCGGCCTTGATTCTGGCGTCGGCAAGTATGTTCTCAGCAGTCACGGTAGCATGGCCTATCCTTTCGTCCGACACCCTGTCGGCCTGGGCTACCTTCTCGTCCGCGAGCATGTTTGCGTTCGTGACCTTTTCTTCGGCCGTCCGCTGCGCCATGAGAAGGGCCTCGTGCAGGGAGCCTTTTATGTTTTCGTAATCGCGAAGCTTTTCGGACTGTTCTTCGATGACCCGCTCATAATCCTTTATCTTCTGAACGTAAACCTGGATGCACTCCGCGACTCTGTCCAAAAACTCGTCCACCTCGGACGGGTCGTATCCCCTCATGGTTTTTTTGAACGCTTGGTTTACTATATCCAGTGAAGTCAACAGCTCGCTCATTCTCTTCCCCCCTAATTATTGGCCACTTTGCTCGCAATTGTCAAAAATGATTCAGCGATGCCTGGCGCCGAATATAGCCGTGCCTATGCGGACTATCGTGCTGCCTTCCTCTATGGCTATGGCGTAATCGCCGCTCATACCCATGGACAGGTGCGGCATCGCGAGGCCAAATTTTTCGCGCATTTCGCCCCTCAGTTTCCTGAGTGACGCGAAAGACTCCCCTGCTGCCTTTGCGCCGCCTCCGAGAGGGCCTATTGTCATAAGCCCTTCGATTTTAATGTGAGGACATTTTACCGCAATTTCCTCTATTAGCGCAAAACTTTTTCCCGGTGGGACCCCCTGTTTCGACTCTTCGCCGGAAACGTTCACCTCTACCATTATAGGGCAATCGCGCACTCCTTCGCCGAATTTCCCGGCCAGAGCGCGCTCCAGCGTGCTGGCGAGTTCGAAGCTGTCCACGCTCTGTATGCAGTCGAACAGCTCTACGGCGCGCCGGGCTTTGTTGCGCTGCAGGTGGCCTATCATGTGCCACTTCGCCTCAGGCCCCTCCCAGCGCTT
>JAISQC010000199.1 GCA_031274465.1 Synergistaceae bacterium
GACCTCGACGAGCTCATTTCCAAAGTCTGGAAGGAGCCATCGTTTTTCCTGGCCCATCCGAGGGCGGTGGCGGCCTTCGAGCGCGAAGCCACGAGGCGCGGCGTGCCGCCGGTCACGGCAAATATAGCGAGAGGCACGTTCATAACATGGCGCGGTATCCCGATAATACCGACCGACAAGCTGTTTGTAGACGGGCAGAAAAATCCCAAAGCCAAGACCGGCAAGACGAATATACTGCTGGTTCGGACGGGAGAGTCGAAAAGGGGCGTCATCGGCCTATATCAGGCCGGGTTGCCGAACGAGCAGTCGCGCGGCCTGTCAGTGCGCTTCAGGGGCATTGACGACAACGGCGTCGCGTCATACCTGCTTTCGCTCTACTGCTCCGCCGCGATACTTGCCGATGACGCTCTGGGCGTGCTGGAGGACGTAGAGGTCGGCGATTATTATGACTACTCGAATATCTGATGGCCCCGGCATATACAGGGACAGGTTCGAACCCAATTTCGCCGGCATCTCCCCGGAAGCGGCCGGATTGCCGGGAGAGAGGGAGTTGTCTGAACTCGCGGCGGCTTATTTTCCCGAATTCAATGCCGCGCGGGAGGGGGCTTACAGACCGGTAGTCTCCCCCATCGGCGCGCCCGCGCCAGAAACGGGCCACGAGGCGATATCCGCGCCGAAGCGTTCGGGGCTGTACATAGGAGACAGGCCTCACGACCGAGTGCGGGCGGATTTCCCGATACTGTCTAAGACGGTTCACGGATTGCCGCTGGTATGGCTCGACAACGCCGCAACGACTCAACGCCCTAGGCAGGTGATAGACCGCCTCGTATACTATTACGAGCACGAGAACTCCAACGTCCATCGCGGCGCGCACGCGCTGGCGACGCTCTCCACTGACGCTTACGAGGCGGCGCGCGAAAAAATAGCGCGTTTCATCGGGGCGCCGTCCGCCAAAAACATAGTTTTCGTCCGAGGCACCACCGAGGCAATCAATCTCGTAGCAAACGCTTACGTAAAACCGCTTCTGAGTCCGGGCGACGAGATAATCCTCACCCTTTTGGAGCATCACGCCAACATCGTGCCGTGGCAGATCATTGCAGAGGAGGCCGGCGCCGCCATCAGAGTGGCGCCTGTCGATGACGCCGGGCAGATCGTCGTTTCCGAGTACGCGCGGCTCTTCAACCGCAACACTCGCTTTGTCTCGCTGACGCATGTCTCGAACGCTCTTGGCACGGTCGTTCCGGTCGCGGAGATGATAGCCATAGCGCGCGGCTTCGGGGTGAGGACGCTGGTGGACGGCGCTCAGAGCGTGTCCCATATGCCGGTGGAGGTGGCCTCCCTCGGAGCGGATTTTTTCGTATTCTCGGGCCACAAAATATTCGGCCCCACTGGCATAGGCGCGCTGTACGGCGGGGAAGACGTACTGGAGGAAGCCCGTCCCTGGCAGGGAGGCGGCAATATGATAGCCGACGTCACTTTCGAGCGGACGCTGTACCAGAAACCGCCGCAAAAGTTCGAGGCCGGAACCGGCAACATCGCGGACGCGGTTGGGCTCGGCGCGGCCATCGATTATGTGTCGGCGCTCGGCATGGAGAATATCGCTTCATACGAACGCTCTCTGCTGGAATACGGAATAAAGGAACTGGGCGCGATACCGGGGCTGACTCTGATAGGCACCGCTCCTCAAAAGGCAAGCGTTCTGTCGTTCGTCCTGGACGGCCATAAAAACGAGGATGTCGGAAAATATCTCGACACCCATGCCGGGATAGCCGTCCGGGCCGGACATCACTGCGCCCAGCCAATATTGAGGCGCTTCGGCGTGGAAGGCACGGTGCGCCCGTCAGTAGCGTTTTACAACACGCCGGAAGAGATAGAGCTTCTAGCGCGAACGCTGCGCGAACTCGCGAGGACGTAAAGAGCTAAACGATTTTGCATCCCCCAATGGGGGAGAGGGACCGCGTGCGGTGGTGGGGGTGCCTCTAAGGCGCGAAAAGCACTCCCCCAGTCACTGCGTGACAGCACCCTCCCCGAGGGGGCCAAAGACCTTGCCTGTGTTTTGAAGTTTGCGTGTTCGTATTGACCTCCGCTGGAAAAGATGTTAATCTGAAAATGATTTTCAATTTCGAGCGGGGAGAGACGCGATGAAGCGGCCATCGAGCTACAACACGAGGCAGAGCGAGGCGATCATCGGATACATCGCCTCGCTGGGGGATGGGTATGCCACTGCGGCGGAGATCGCCAGGCATTTTGAGGGCGAGAAGGCCCCGATAGGCGTTGCCACGATCTACCGGCATCTGGACAGGCTGGTGGCGATGGGCAAGGTGCGCAAATACGCCCTGGGCGGCGCGTCTGGCGCCTGCTACCAGCACATTCCGGACGGCGCCTCATCGGGGCATTTTCACCTGAAATGCGACAACTGCGGCGCGACGTTGCATCTGCGGTGCGAGATGCTGGACGAAATTCCAAAGCACGTGTACGAAGAACACTCTTTTCAAATCGACAGGGACAAAATCGTGTTTTACGGCAAATGCACCTCATGCCAGGCGGACTCCCCCGTTGAATAAACCCGGAAGGGCGAAGGGCGGCGGGCGCGAGCCATCGGGGGCAGGGTTCGCGATGAGGCTCGCCGCAGTGGCGCTTTGCGTGTCTTTTGCTGTGGCGTCGGCGGCTTTCGGCGCGTTCATCGGTGCGCCGGAAGACCACGCCCACGACCACGCCGGCCCCGGCGGATGCTGTTCCGTGTGCGAGCGGATGCTCGACGCGCGCGGCGGGCAAAGTCAGTTCGACGTGCCAGCCCAAGGCGAGGCGGCCGAGTTTGGCGGCGTTTGCCCAGCCGTTTTCGGCGCCGCGCCCGCTGGCGTGTGGATATGTTTTGCCACGCTCACCGAGTTGAAAATACAGATAAATAGTTGAAGACTCGTCCGAAATGCCAACCGCTGTTTTTTAAAAACGAGAATGCCGTGCGCTTTGCGCATGTATCGATATAAATTAGAGGGGTGTTTTTATTGAGAAAATTAATTTCCATGCTGCTGTGCGCAGCCTTGATAGCGGTGACGCCTGCTTGCGGGCTTGCCGCCGGAGACAAACCGATCGTCGTCACTACGATCTTCCCGCCGTACGACTTTGCGCGCGCGGTGGCGGGCGACAAAGCGGAAATCACCATGCTGCTTCGGCCCGCCACTGAAAGCCACTCCTTCGAGCCGACCCCGCAGGACATCATCAGGATCCAGAACTGCGACGTCTTCATATACGGCGGCGGGGAGTCGGACGAATGGGTGAAAAGCATATTCGAGTCGCTTGACACGTCGAAGATGAAAATCATCAGCATGTTGGATTGCGTGGACGCCGTCGAGGAAGAAATCGTCGAGGGCATGCAGGAAGAAGAGGAGGAAGAGGA
>JAISQC010000218.1 GCA_031274465.1 Synergistaceae bacterium
GTCTGCGATCAGATGACGGAGCCCGACGGAAAGTCGCTGGTAGAGCGCAACGTCGTGCGGGTGGTGACGCCGGGGACTTACGTGCCGCAGGACGCGGAAGGGGACGGAAGGCTTGCTGCCGTGATGGCGGCTGGCGACTCCGTCGCGCTGGCGTTCCTCACGTCGGGGACCGGGAGGCTGGAGGCCGGGACTTTCCCTCCCGGCGAGGCCGCGTCGCTTCTGGCGTCCTTCGCCCCGGGAGAGGTGCTCGCCGCGCGCGGGCGCGAGGACGCGGCGTCCGCGCTGTGCCCGGTCCCGCCCCGCGTCGTCGTCCCTCTGGACAGGGGGGAGTTCTCCGTTTCGTATGGGGCTGGGTGGCTCTGCAAGCGATGGGGGATCGCCACATTGAGGGCCATGGGGCTGGAGGACGCCGACCCAGCCGCATGCGCCGCCGCAGCCGCCCTGAGATACATCGAGGAAACTCAGTTCGGGCAGGCAGGCCACGTGACAGAGATACTTCCGATGCGCCCCGAGGGGATGCTAATACTGGACAGTTCCACGCAGGCGAATCTGGAGCTGCTTGACCCAGCGGGGCCATCGCTTTATTCGACGCTCAACAGATGCAGGACGCCGATGGGGCGGAGGCTGCTTCGCGAGTGGATAACCCATCCGTCCAAGGACCCCGAGATCATAGCTTTCAGGCAGGATTGCATCGAGGCCCTGCTCAAATCGAGCGGCCTCAGGAAGAAGCTCAAGGAGGTTCTGCCGAAATGCGGCGATATGGAGCGCGCGCTCTCTCGCCTCGCCATGAGGACCGGCAACCCCAAGGATCTGGGCGTCGTGCGCGACACCCTGTCGGCCATGCCGGAACTGACCGAGGCCATGAGCGGCCCCGACTCGGGGCCGCTGTCGGCTGTTTTCAGGTGCGTCCCCGACCTCTTTGAGCTGCGTGAGCTGCTCGCCGCCTCGCTCGCCGACGACCTGCCGAGGTCGATGGCTTCCGGCGGCGTGATACGCGCTGGCTACGACAGCGCGCTCGACGATTTCAGGGACGCCATCGCCGGGGCGGAGGAAAACCTGAAGGCGTTCGAGGCCTCCGAGCGCGAGCGCACCGGCATCAAGGTGCGGGTGGGCATCAACAGGGTCTTTGGGTATTACATCGAGGTCGGGAAGGCTTACGCCGACAAGGTGCCGGAGGATTACGTCAGGCGGCAGACCGTGGCCGGGGGGGAGCGTTTCGTCAACGAGCGCCTCAGCGACATCGAGAGCAGGGTTTTCAGGGCGGAGCACGACATCGGAGCAAGGGAGGGCGAGCTTTACAGGGAGGTGCTGGCTTCCGCGATGGGCCGCATCGCCCACTGCCAGGCGGCGGGAAACGCCATTGCCGTCGCTGACGTGCTCGCATCGCTTGCCGAAGTGGCGAGGGATAACTCGTATGTCAGGCCGGCGATGGAGGACAGCAGGATTTTTTCCGTCAGGGGAGCGAGGCACCCGGTCATAGAAAAAGCCCAGACAGGCTCGCCGTTCACGCCGAACGACATAACGCTCGACCCAGACAACGCGAACATCGGCTGCATAGCCGTTATAACCGGCCCCAACATGGCGGGCAAATCGACGTACCTCAGGACCGCCGCGCTGGTCGCGCTCATGGCGCACATAGGCTCGTACGTTCCTGCCGAGGAGGCGCGCATAGGCATCATCGACAGGATTTTCACTAGGATAGGGGCGCGCGACGAGCTCGCCCAAGGCCGCAGCACCTTCATGGTGGAGATGGTGGAGACTGCGGACATACTTCGCCACGTGACCTCCCGGAGCCTCGTCATATTGGACGAGATCGGGCGGGGGACGTCCACTTACGACGGCATGAGCATAGCCTGGGCCGTCCTCGAGTTCCTGGACCTCCACGTAGAGGGCCGCACCAAGGCCCTTTTCGCGACGCACTACCACGAGCTGACGGACCTGTCCCTGCCGCAGGTTGTGAACCTGAGCATGGCGGTGGAGGAATCTTCCGAGGGCATAAGGTTCCTGCACAAGGTCGTCCATGGCCCCGCCGACAGATCATACGGTGTGGAGGTCGCGCGCCTTGCCGGAGTCCCGAACATCGTGGTGCGCCGCTCGCAGGAGATACTGGACGAACTCGAGCGCGGCGCGGTCGAATCGGACAGGAACTTTGGGGCGATGTCGAAAAAATACGTCCAGAAGGAGATCTTTTTCGACGTCGAGCGCGAGGGCGTGATAGAGGAGCTGTCCCTGTGCGACCCCGACCGGATGACCCCGATGGAGGCGCTCGACATGGTGTTTCGCCTGAGGGGCAAGAGCAGGAGGATACTAGGACTGAAATGACGAATCCATCGCTCATTGGGAGCGCGGCAACTGCCGTCCGCATAAAGAGGCTGGAGGAGAGCGTCGCAAGCCGCATAGCGGCGGGGGAGGTGATCGAGCGCCCCGTATCGGCGGCGAAGGAGCTGCTCGAGAACTCGATAGACGCCGGGGCGTCCGACATCAGGATCACCCTGGAGCAGGGGGGGAGGGCCTCTTTGGTCGTGGAGGACGACGGAGATGGCATCGCGTTCGAAGACCTGCCGCTCGCCGTCGAGCGTCACGCGACGAGCAAGATAAGGGACCTTGAGGACCTGGAGCGCGTCTTGACGCTGGGCTACAGGGGTGAGGCTCTCTCCAGCGTCGCCGCCGTGAGCAGGCTGGAGCTGCGCAGCAGGAGGCGCGGCGAGGACTCAGGCGGGGCGCTCCGCTCCGAAGGCGGCGTCATACTGTCGTGCTCGCGCGTCCCGTGCCGCGAAGGGACCCGCGTCCAGGTCGGCGACCTATTTTACAACCTGCCGGCCCGGAGGAAGTTCATGAAATCCTCGTCATCCGAGCTGAAGCGGATAATCCAGATAGTGCAGGACTACGCCATAGCGAACCCGAAAATTCGGTTCAGGGTCGCGAACGACGGCAAGGACATGCTGGACTTGGGCGACGCGTCCGGCACCGAAGAAGTGCTGGACGCTATATGGGGCGACGAGCGCCGGTCCGTCCACGCCGAAGCCGCCGGGGACGGGATTTCCGTCTCCATCTGGTGGAACGGCCTCCCCGGCTCGCGCCGGGTGAGCGTGACGGCGTTCGTCAACCGGCGCAGGGTCCAAGATCCAACGATAAGGGCGGCTTTGAACGCCACCGACGCGTCCATATACGGCGAGTGGGTGGTCATGCTCGAGGTCCCCCCGGAAGAGGTGGACGTGAACATACACCCGGCAAAGGCCGAGGTGCGATTCAGGCAGACCGGCCCCATCTTCGAGCTGGTGCGGCGCGGGGCCCAAAAGGCCCTCCTCGCCGGAGGCGGTTTTTCTGTCCCGGGTTCAGGCGACGGAGACGCTGCGTGCGCGCCGGCGCGCCCGCTGGACCCTTGGGAGAATTATTCCCCGCAAAGCCGCTTGTTCGAGGATCGCGGAAAAATGCCCGAGATGATCTCGAACTTCCCACCGCAGACGGAGGCCGGCGGCGCCCGCGAGAAAGGGCTGTTTGAGGACTCCTCGCCGGGGGAGTCTAGAAAATACCTGGGGCAGGCGCAGGGCGGGTATCTCGTCTTCGACGACCCTAGGGGGCTGTGCCTGATCGACGCCCATGCCGCACACGAGCGCATTTTATACGAGCAGATCGAGGACGCGTATTCCGGGCGCGGGATTTCGTCGCAGGCGCTGCTCATGCCACAGGAGCTTCCCCCTGCCGTGGCCGCGTCGGCTGCGATACATCGCGACGAGCTCGCGTCGATGGGTTTTTCATTCCGTTTCCCAAGCGGCGAAGGTGAGGGCTCGAGCGTGCCGGAGCTGGCGTCGGTCCCGGCGCTTAGGGGGCTTGGGAGGATGTCCCCGCTCGAGCTGCTTCGGTCCGCGATCAGGGGGATAGAGGAGGAGCCGGACCCGTCGAAACGGGACCGCGAGGTGTGGTGGCGGTGGGCCCGCACGGCCTGCCGGGACGCGATAAAACTTGGCGAGACGCTGGACCGGGAGGAGGCGGTTGGTCTTTTCGAGCGGCTGGAGCGCTGCCGCAGCCCTTACAGCTGCCCTCACGGGAGGCCCACGACCATATTCCTAGCGGGCGAAAAACTGAAGCGCTGGTTCGAGAGATGAGCGCCCCCCCGATCTTCGCGATAGTGGGCCCGACTGCGGCTGGCAAGACGCGCGCCGCGTTCGAGCTTGCCGCCAGGGTCGGTGGGGAAATCATATCGGTGGACTCGCGACAGGTTTACAGGCACATGGATGTCGGGACCGACAAAATTTCGCGAGCCGAAATGAAAATCGTGCCGCATCATTTGATAGACGTCGCCGACCCGGACGAGGCCTTCACGGCCGCCGATTTCGTAAGGCTGGCGTCCGCCGCGGCGAGTCGCATAGCGGCGAGGGGGAAAGCCCCGATACTGGCGGGCGGCTCCCCCATGTACTACAAGGCGCTCGAAGGGAAGATGCTGACGGACATGCTGCCGAGGGACGACGCGGTCAGGGCGCGTCTTGAGGGCGAGGCTAAAACGCGCGGCGTCCTCGCCCTTCACGGCGAGCTGGCCGAAGTGGACCCTATCTCCGCATCCCGCATCCATCCAAACGACAAATTCCGCATACTGCGCGCGCTCGAGCTGTTCAGGCTGACGGGGAAGAGCGCGACGAGCCTTTATGCGGAGGGGGGGAAAATCGGCGGGATGAACGTGTTTTATTTCGGGGTGTCCCTTCCCCGCGAACGGCTTTACGAGAAAATAGCGCTCCGCGTCGAAAGCCAGTTCCGCTCCGGGTACCCCGAGGAGGTGAAATGGCTCCTCGACAACGGCTATTCGCCCGAGCTTCCGTCGATGAGGGGTTTCGGATACCGGGAGCTGGCGGAGTTCCTGTGCGGCCGGGCCACGCTCGAAGGCGCCATGGAGGGGGACATAAGATCGACAAAGGCATTTTCGCGGAGGCAAATGACGTGGTTTAAGCAATTTTATCCGATTTTGTGGTATGATCTTTCGGAAATCACATTAGATAAAGCGGTTGGTGACATGGCGGAAAAAATTTCGCGGATCGCGGCATCGTGAAGCTGGCAGTCGCGAGCCCGACGGGACTCTGTTTTGGGGTGAGGAGGGCTATTGGGCAGCTTGAGCGCGCGCTTGCCGAATACGGCGGGGTGTGCGCCTTGGGAAGCCCGATCCACAACCCTCAGGAGGTCGCCCGCCTCGCTGAAATGGGCCTCGATGTGGCGGGGGACGTCGGCGGGGTTCCCGACGGCGCCGTGGCGTTCGTCAGGGCTCACGGCGTGCCGAGCGCGGAACTGGAATGCCTGCGAGCCAAATGCAGGGTCGTGGTGGACGGGACCTGCCCTTTTGTCCGCACCGCGCAAAAGAGGGCGGAGTCGCTCGCGAGGGAGGGGTACGTCGTCGTCGTCTTCGGCGACCCGAGCCACCCCGAGGTGAAAGGCATCCTGGGGTGCATGGGGCGCGAGGCGCTGGTCGTAAGCGGGGCCGGCGAAATAGATTCGGGAAGGCGTTTCGGCAGGGTCGGCATTTTGAGCCAGACTACGCAGAACGAAGCTTCGCTGGCGGAGGTGGTTTCGAAGTTCGTATTTCTTGCGGATGAGATCAAGGTATATAATACTATCTGCAGGGCGACGATAGAGAGGCAGGAATCGATAAAGAACCTGGCCGCCGAGGTGGACGGGGTAGTGGTAATTGGCGGCAGGAACAGCGCTAACACGCGCAAGCTCGTCGAGATATCGGAATCGCTCGGGGCGCCGACTCTGTGGGTGGAACACGCAGGAGAGATGGACTGGGGGTGGGCTGGCGTCAGGCAAACCATAGGAGTGGCCGCAGGGGGTAGCACTCCCGATTGGCTTATAAATGAATTGACGGAAAAATTAAAGAGGTTGTAGGTCGGAGGAGGCTGTGACGGTAATGGTGGATGAAATCCGCAATGGGGAATTGACTGCGCAGGCGCCGGAAAATCCGGTGGCGGAAGAGACGATGGAGAGCCTTATGGAACAGATAGGGGGGCTCGACGACATACATCGCGGCAAGATGGTCGAAGGGGTCATAGTGGACTCCAGAGACGACGGCTGGCTTGTGGACGTGGGGTTCAAGTGCGAAGGCTTTCTCCCGCAGAAGGAGTGGACTCACCCGGTCCTCGTCGAGTCCGCGCAGGAGCCGGCCTTGGGGCGGCACGTCCGGGTGCAGGTGACCAATATCAGCCAGGGAGAGGAAGCCCAGCTGACATTGAGCCGGTGGCGCTGCGAATTCGACGAGAGATGGAACCGGCTCGAAGCGGAACTCGCGAAAAACGACATCGTCGAAGTGCGCGGCCTGCGCAAGGTCAAGGGCGGGCTCATCGTCGACTGCTTCGAGCTGGAGGGTTTCATTCCAATCTCGCACCTCGCCGAGGAAGGGCGGGGGGTCAACCCCGGCAGGCTCGTGGACCAGACTTTTCCGGCCAAGGTGATCGAGCACGACCGCCGCAAGCGCCGCTTCGTCCTGTCGAGGCGTTCCATCCTCGAGGAGGAGCTTGGCGTGGAGCGCGAGAAATTCTACGATTCCGTCCACGAGGGCGACGTGCTCGAAGGAGAGGTCAGCAGCATCACCAACTTCGGGGTGTTCGTGAACCTCGGCGCGATCGAGGGGCTGATCCACATCACCGAGCTGGCTTGGCAGCGCAACGCGAAGGCGAAGGACATCGTGAGCAAAGGCGATGTCGTCAAAGTGAAGGTCATCGGCATCGACCGCGAGAAAAACCGCGTCTCGCTCTCGATGCGCCAGACGCTGCCCGACCCTTGGGAGTCGGTCGGAGAAAACTGGCCGAAGGACACCGAGACGGAGGGCACTGTCACCAACCTGACCGACTTCGGCGCGTTCGTCGAGATAGAGCCGGGCGTCGAGGGCCTGATACACATCGGGGACCTGAGCTGGAGCCGCATAAAGCACCCGAAGGAAGTTCTGAAGCGCGGGCAGAAGGTAAGGGTGGTGGTCCTCGACGCGGACACCGAACACAAGCGCATAAGCCTCGGCTTCAAGCAGCTCAACGACCCATGGCGCGACATAGAGTCCCGGTTTGCCAAAGACCGCGACGTGCCTGTCAAGGTCATCCGCCTCGCCGACTTCGGCGCTTTCGTGGAGCTCGAGCCGGGCGTCGAGGGGCTGATCCACATATCCCAGCTTAGCCGGGCGAGGGTGGAGAAGCCTGGCGACGTTTTGACCGTCGGGCAGGAGGTGACGGCCCGCATAATGGAGGTCGATCCCTCCACGCGGAGGATTCGCCTCTCGCTGAAGCCGCTGCAGTTCGACGACGAGCGGCGCGACGACGGCGCGCCTCACGGCGAGCGCCCCCGCCCGAAGCGCGA
>JAISQC010000228.1 GCA_031274465.1 Synergistaceae bacterium
CAACATAGACTACGCGGGGTACGTCAAAAAAGGCTATTTCATTGGAAGCGGGGCTGTCGGGAGCGGGAACAAGGTGGTCCTGCAGCAGCGATTGAAGCAGTCGGGAATGCGGTGGAATACTGAGACTGCTCAGAATCTGTTATCGCTTAAAGCAAAACAGGCGAGCCTTCTGTGGCATCAAGATGTCGGGCTCCCAGTTATGCGCTATTATGGTACCCACAACTCAATCAATGACTGCATATTATTTGTTCCTAGTACCACCTAAAAATATCTACACCCTTGCTGTCCTGTCCTGTCAACGTTTGGTTCCTCAACGTTTGGTTCCCTTGTGTAAGTTCCCCTGTTCGGTTCCCCAAGGGAACAAAGAGGGATTTACAGATTTGCCCGTTAGTGTCATGATTAAAAAACTGGAAAAGGAGAGATTTCATGTCTACAATCGCCGAACAGTTCATTCGTACACTTGGTGAAATCGGAGTACGTCATATTTATGGAATACCCGGTGGACCGTCCATCCCTTATATGGAAGCACTGCGCAAAAACGGAATGCGTTTCATTCTGACGTCCAATGAACAGAGCGCTGGAGTTATGGCCGACGTTTCGGCGCGCTTGTTGGGAATTCCGGGAGTCTGTCACTCGACATTCGGACCTGGCGCCACGAATCTGGCTACTGGCGTCGGCGGCGCTCTGCTGGATCGATCCCCGGTATTGGCTCTCACGACCGAAGTCTCGGAGGAAGATACCGGCCGTAAAATTCAAATGAACATCGATCATCAGGCGCTTTTCGCTCCCATTTCCAAATGGACGGCACGACTCAATAAAAACTGGAGAGAAACCTTGAACAGGGCTCTTTCGATCGCATGTACGGAGCTTAAGGGACCGGTACACATCGGTCTGCCAGTGGGCGTCGACGCCCACTCCGCCGACCCGCGCTCCTCATCTTTGGATATCTCGCCCGCACCGCTTCCAAAGCCGGATCCGAAGTTGCTTGCGCGAGCCGGAGAGCTTATCATCAAAGCGAGAAAACCTCTTCTCGCTTTGGGGCTTACCAGTCTGCGCCTCGGTTTAGCGCCAGGCGTCCGCGCCTTTGCCGATCATTTTCAAATACCCGTTGTGGTGACGCCTATGGCTAAAGGAGTAATTCCGGAAAGTCATCCGTGCTTTGCGGGCGTCCTCTTCCACGCCCGAAGCGATATCGTTGCGGAAGTTTATCGGAATGCAGACCTCGTAATAGGATTGGGTTACGACTCTGTCGAATTCAATTACGAAACCTGGATGCCGGATGTTCCGCTGATTCACATCGACTCCGAACGGGCGGACATCGCATCCGGATATGATGTAGCCTGCGATATCAGCGGGGATGTCGGCAAGGCGCTCGAGTATATAAACACTCTCGTTCCTTCGGAAAACGAGTGGGGCGATGCGGTTGCCGTATGCCGCACCGCCCTATGGCGAGCGCTCACTCCTCAAGAACCCGGCTTCACCCCATCCTCGTTGATCATCGCACTGCAGGATGCCATGCCAGCGGATTATCTCTTAACAGCTGATGTCGGCGCGCACTTGCACCTTCTTGGACAACTCTGGCAAGCGAATGAACCAGGTCGTTTTTTGATTACAAACGGATGGTCGTCGATGGGATTTGGAATTCCGGCCGCCATCGCCGCCAAACTTTGCCGCCCTCATACTGCGGTTGTTTGCCTCATCGGAGATGGAGGGTTTTTGATGACGTGCGGAGAACTCGTAACAGCGAGACGGTTGGGCCTCAACGTAGTTTTCATAGTGCTGTGCGACCGCAGTCTCAGCCTTATAGGTGTCAAACAGGAGCGGCATGGCGTGCAGCGATACGCTACGTCTCTTTATGAAGGGGCCTTTTTTGGCGCAGATTCTTTCCTGGGCGTTCCCGTACTGCATGCGAATCGACCAGAAGATGTGGAACCTGCGCTTGCGAAGGCGTTTCGCGAATCTGGACCGGTCATCATCGAAGCTTCAGTGGACGGAACATCTTTCAGCGATTTGGTAACAAAGAAATACACTTGAGTTTTCGGTGCTCCTGATCGACCTGCCTCACTGCATTCCAAGGGTTCCATGCACCTTGCTTCTCAGCATATCGGGTTCGAATTTATATTTGGTTGATCGCTGAAGACTTCGGCCTGCTTTATAGATCAAAGCGAGCGAAATCCATGCGATCTTAAAATTTACTGCCCCGCTTCTTGCGGCCTTCCGGCATCCAGAAGCGCGGCAAGCGCCCCGGCAAACTTTTCGTCGTCGCAAGACGTCCTGGGGCGAGGGCCTTTGGTCCTCCCCCCAGAGCGCCTGACCTTCTGGCCAACGTAGCGATCCGCGAGCAGCCCGTCGATGTTCTCATCCGTGTATACCAGCCCGTTCTGATTGACCGCGCGCGCGCCCTTCGCCAATATCATGGCGGCAAGGCCGTAATCCTGCGTGACGACTATATCCTCTTTCGACGCGGCGTTCGCGATCGCGTAGTCAACGCTGTCGGCGCCCTTGCTCACGGTGATGACCTCGCTGTAGCCGTCGCACAGCTCGTGCGACGTGTCGATGAACATGAGCACCGGTATGAGTGCGCGCCTCGCCATCCCGACTATGATGCCCTTCACCGGGCATGCGTCCGCGTCCACGAGTATCCGCATGTTCAGGTCATTTCGCGGGCTATCTGGACACCCAGTCGGCGAATTTGCTCACATAGCCGCTCAGGAAATTTCTGGCCGATTCTGGAAGCTTGCCGCCCGGCGTCTCCTTCGGGAACGTGAAATAAAACTCAGGCTGCTGCATCAGCCTTAGATCGAGGAACGCCAGCACCTGCCTGATCTGGCTCTGCGCCCCGAAAGTGCCTATCGCGCCGGGGCTTGTGCCGACCAGCCCCGCGGGCTTGCCTCCCCATACGCTGCTCCCGTAGGGGCGGGAACCCCAATCGAGCGCGTTCTTCAGCACGCCGGGAAATGACCTGTTGTACTCGGGCGTCACGATCAGCACGCCATCCGAGGCGGCTATACGTTTTTTGAAGTCCGTCACTGATTCCGGAGGGTCGTCCTCGATGTCCTGCGAGAAAAACGGGAGGGACTCGATGCCGAACTGGTCGAACGACAGCTTGCCGGCGGCCTCCTCCTTGAAAAACTGGAACAATTTCCGATTGAGCGAATCCTTGCTGATCCCCCCGACCAAAACGAAAACCTTCGCCTGCGCCATTGCTATCTCCCCTTTCAGTTACTACGATATATCGATTTTATAGGATAACCAGTTCCCGGCCAAGACTCACACGATGAATTTCAGCCAAGGCTTCACGCATCTCACGGTGTCGCCGTAGCCCTGCTCTATCCACGAATGAATCTTGCCCGGCTGGAACGATATGATGTCGAACAGTTCCGGGAGGACGGGTGTTCTGTCGATCTTTTCCTCCCTGTCTATTTCGATTATCGCGGCGTTGGGATGTTTCTGTTTGTTCCAAGCCGAGCGGTCGCTCAGGTGCGTGACGATTATGGGGTCGTAGCCGGCGTCGAGCAGCGGGGCTATCGGAGTGTTGCCCTGCGAGCTGAAAAGGCCGCCCATTCCGCCATCGACGTAGCGCGCTCCGTCTATCTCCTGCGCGGACAACAGGAACGGGATCGCTGCGGACGCCAGAAGCGCGGCGTGCTGGTCGTCGGGCGGCAATGACTGCACGTGCAGAAATTCCGACTCCGGGTTTTTCTTTATCCTGAGCTTGGCAAGGCCGGACCCCAGGACGGTCTCGAGCATGTTCCTGTTGGGGTAAACGGAGACGTAAAGCGGCGTCCCTTCGGCAAGCTGTTCCACCGACACATATTCGGCTACCATGCCCCTTATGCGCGAGTTGTCCACCAGCGCGCCGGTGTCCGGAGAGAGTATCGTCGGCAGCAGGTTATGCGTCACCTCGCGGACGAGCCTTGCGCTGTAGCGAAAATCGTCGCTGAACCTCAGCCCAGCCGCTTCGAGCAGCCTTATGGAGGTCGGCACCTCGTCGCCGAGCGGGGGGTCGTCCGCGATCGCGCCCCACAATTTTTCAAGCCTGGTCGCGGCGTCCCCGAGCGTGGCCGATGACGCCACCACCGCGCCGTTCAGCGCGCCGATGCTCGCCCCCGATATCGCCGCTATCGGGACTTCCATCTCGGCCAAAGCCTTGACTATGCCGACCTGATAAGCCCCTTTGGCGCCCCCTCCCGAGAGCACGAGCCCTATCGCCGCGCCGCGCCCGGTTTTGTTGTCGTTCATATATCAGCCCGCCCTCCAGACCGTCCGTTTTTTCGCTGTAGTGCCGATTTCAACCGGCACTGAGGGCCCTCACCCGAACCGACAACCATCATCAAGAGGCGTCGTTCCAGTCGGCCAGCTCGTTCGCCAGCCGCTCCCCTATTGCTTCGTATTCCAGGTTGTCGAGCTGATTTCGCAGCCACGCCACCAAATCCGCGTGATTTTCGTAGTCGAAGCGCTCTAGGTCCGATACGGCTTTTTCGAGGGCGGTCATGTCGTACCTCAGGCATGCGTCCGCGACCGCCTCCAGCGTGGATTTGTCAGGCGCCGCCCTGGTGTCCTTCTCCCCCATGCTTGCCTCAAGGCTCTTTGGCATATGCGACAGATCTTCGATCAGTTTCTCGGCCATGGCGAGCAGCGCGTCATTTTTTGCGAGCACGAGTTCCAGATCCCGCCCCTTTGCGGCCGCCTCCAGCTCCTCTGCCAGACGCCCCACCGCGTCCGCGCAAACGCCGTAGCTGCTGCCCTTGATGCCGTGAGCGTTTATGGCGTACTCGCGCAGCGTCTCCTCTGTCGGCGCCCTCAGGTTTTCGAGTATGGCTGGGGTGTGGCTGACATAGGAACGAAGCACCCTCGCCAGAGCCTCCGTGTTGTTCCCGAATCGGTCCATGGCCTTATCGAAGTCGATGTCTGCGGCGTCAAGCGTTTCTTTCAAGCGGAGCTCCTCCGGCAAAAGGGCTGAACCCGAGGCGGGTTCGCCGCGCGCCGCTTCGACGTCCGAAAGCGAAGCGCGCTTTTCCGCCGGAATCCAACGCTCCAGCATCTCGTCCAATTTTCGGACCTCGATGGGCTTGGGCAGATAATCGCTGAACCCGTGCTCCAAAAACATCTCCCTCATGCCGAAAACCGCGTTGGCGGTAAGCGCGATTATGGGGACTTCTTTGAAATAGCCGCCGCCGAGCGCCCTTATCGCTTCCGTCGCCGCGACCCCGTCCATCCCGGGCATCATGTGATCCATGAATATGATGTCGTAACGTTTCTCCCGCGCCATCCGCACGGCTTCATCCCCGCTGGAGCATGTATCGGCTTGCAGTTTGTAGGGTGATAGAAGCTCTGCGGCCACTTTCAGGTTGGTTGCGATGTCGTCAACGATCAGGACGAGAGCGGACGGCGCCGTGAAGCGCGT
>JAISQC010000238.1 GCA_031274465.1 Synergistaceae bacterium
GAAATCCCAAGCCCGGCCGGCAGGATCGTCCACCACGCCCCGCTGGTGAATGCGCCGTACGTGTGGGCTTCGTGCAGCATGCGGCCCCATGACGGGACCCTGGGGTCCGACAGGCCGAGAAACGACATGCCGGCCTCCGCAAGGATGGCCCCCGGAACGCCGAGCGCTATATTGGCCAGCAACAGAGGCATCGCCTCCGGGACAAGATGCCTGAATATTATATAGCTCCGCTTCGCGCCGAGCGCGCGAAGCCCCTCCACCCAAGGGGCGTCCCGCAGTGACAGCGTCATGGCGCGGACCGTTCTGGCCGTGCCCATCCACGAGAAAACCGATAGGATAAAGACGAGATTCCACAGCCCTTTTCCCCATACGCTGGCAAGCACCATCAGTATCGGCAGTGTCGGAATCGAAAGCAGCACGTCGACGGCCCGCATTATCAGAGAGTCGGTCAGCCCTCCGGCGTAGCCGGACAGCAATCCCAGCGACACGCCCAAGAGCGTGGCGATCAGCGTCGCCGAAATGCCGACTATGAGGGACACCCTTATGCCCCGCACGAACAGGGCGGCAACGTCCCGCCCCCGGTGATCGGTCCCCAGCGCCCCCCAGCGCCCGCCCTCTATCGTCATCGCGACGTCGCCGCTCCCGGCAAGCGACAGGGTATACGCGCCCTTTTCCGGGAAGAGCGCCGCCGGCAGGTTTTCGAACGGGCCAAACCCAAGGGATTTTTTAAACGGGATGTCGCGGGCGTCGAGGTCGATCTCGCCGGGCTCTTCGGTCAGCCTGAAAATCCCCTCCGGCGTTCTCCAAACGATCGATCCGAAGCCGAGGGTTCCAGTCAGAGACACCCTGGCCGGAGCCGAATAATTCCACGATATCGTTTCCGACGCGCTCACATGTTGCTTTGCCGGGTCGGACTGTACCGCGAGCACGATGGTTGGGGCTATCGTGCCGTCCAGCCACGAGGGTTTCGAGTACGGCGGGGCGAGTATCCCGTCGCGCAGACCCAAAAAACCCGGCCCGGCAACCGCCAGCATGACGAGCATCGCAAGGCATACAAGGCTCAAATTCCTTCTCATGGCGCCTTCCTCACTCCCGCGCCTCCCGCCTCACGCGGGGGTCCACCAGAACGTAGCAGAGGTCGGCAAGCAGGTTGCAGGCGACGGTCAGCAGGGCCAGCAGGAAAAACGCCGCGCTTGCGGCGGGGTAGTCGTGAGAGTTCGTGGCCTCTAGCAGAAAACGCCCGACGCCGTTCAGCGAGAAAACCGTCTCGGTTATGACCGCGCCGCTCACGACGCCCGGCAGGGAAAGCAGCAGTATGGTGAGGACCGGCGGCAATATCGAGCGGAAGGCGTGGTTCCACACGACGCGGCGGAACGGCAGGCCGCGAGCCCTCGCCATCAGCACGTAGTCCTCTCCCATAGCCTTCACCATCATGTTGCGTATGTAGAGCGCAAAGCCCCCGAAGCCCAGAATCACGAGTGAAAAGACGGGCAAGGCCAGATGCCAGAGATAGTCGAATATCGCTGAGAGCCCTTCGGGGGGTGGCACTGAGGTCGTGCCTCGTAGCGGAAATATCGGCCAAAAATAGGCAAAGCACATGAGAAGCAGAAGTTGCACGAAAAACGACGGGAACGAAAACGAGACCGCGCTGCTCCACATGACGAGCCGTTCGGCATTCGCCCCGCGTTTCAGGGCGGCCTTGACTCCCAACAGAAGGCCGAGCGCGGATGACAGGGCAAGCGCCGGAAGCAGGAGCGCGACCGTGTTCGGCACGCGTTTTTTCAGCTCGTCCCAGACCGGGGCGCCGGTCATCATCGACAGGCCGAAGCGAAACGACAGCATCTCCTTGATGTAAACCAAAAATTGCTCGGACATCGGCTTGTCTAGGCCCCATTGAGCGGCGAGCTGCTGCTTCGCCTCAGGGGAAAACCTTGGGTCGATGATGCCGGTCAGAGGGTCGCCGGGCATTATGCGAAAGAGGAAGAAGTTCAGAACGAGCACCACCAGAAGGACCACTGCGGCGCCTCCGAAGCGTTTGGCAAGCGATGTCATCTGGTTTTTCCGCCGTCGTACAGGAAATAGTTCTCGTTGCGGGTCATGTGAATGTATTCCCCGGTCCGGGTCTCTTTGAAAGTGAACGGCCCGGTTCCGACGAGCTCCGTCAAAACCGTGCCGTCGGCGGCAGAATGGAGCTGGTTCGTCGGCTGCCACGCCCGCCAGTCGGGAACTTTTTCCAGGATATGCTTGGGCAGGACGATCATTCCCCCTATGTTGTGCAGGTGCCAGTAGCTCGTGTTCGCCATGAACACCCGGATGGTCCGGCGCTCCGCGTCGGCCTCTATCGAATCGATGTCCTTTACGCTGTCGAAAAAACGCGGGACCTTGTTGTCTTTGATGAACTGGAGGGTGTACGCGAAATCCTCAACCGTCAGAGGGCGCCCGTCCTGCCATTTCAAATCGGGCCTCAGCGTGAACGAAATCACCGAGCCATTCTCGCCCGGCTCGATCACCCACGACTCGGCTAGCCAGGGCATGTCGCCGAACGTGTAAGGGTCGATGGAGATCAAGGTGTCGTACACGGTGCCGAGAACGGTCCAGTCGTAGGCAGTGGATGACACCAGCGGGTTCAGCGTTCGTATTTCCTCGGGTATGTTCCAGTATATCGGGCGCGGCGCGCCGTCCTTTGGGGCCATGGATATCAGGGTGAGCAGGTTGTCGGACGTAGACCTGTCGGTGACGAACACGCCGTCCCAGTCGTTGCGCATCGCGGAGATGGAGTATCGGCTGTAGATCGGTATCACCGGCATCAGCTCGTAGAGCAGTTTTTGCGCATGCGACGAAGCCGACCGCGCCGCGCTCTCGTCCGGGGCGTAGCGCAGGTCGTGAAGCGCCTCGTCGAGGCGGGCGTCCGAGATGCCGCTCTGGTTGTAGCCGCCCTCCACGTCCATCGACGAGTGGTAGAACGAGTAAAGAACGTCCGGGTCTCGCGACATGGACCACGCGTTGGTGCACGCGTCGAAGTCCTTGACGTCGATCTTGGCGAGCATCGTCTGAAAATCTATCGGCTCCGCCTCCGCCGGCACCCCGATCGACCTCAGAGCCTCGGCCATGAGGGTGGCTATCTCCGTGGATGTCGCCGCCACGGACGAAGGCGGGCAAAGTATCCTGGTGGTGGGCAGCTCGCGGCCGTCCGGCGCGATGAGCCACCCCGCGCGGTTCCACGTCCACCCAGCGTCCTCGAGGCGTTTGCGGGCCGCTTCCACTCCATACTGAACTTCAGTTGTGTTCGGCTCAGAATACGGCGAGACCGGGGGCAGGAAATTCGCCAGAGGCTCGCAATATCCCGAAAACAGATCGCGCACCCACCTTTTTCGGTCGACGACCTGTGAAGCGGCTTGCCTCAGCTCCTTTTGATCCCACGGAAACTTGCGGGTATTGAAGGTGACGAAAAATCCGTGAAACGACGAGGCGGCCGACATGTCGGCGACGCCCGAGGCGGTAAGGCACTCGACGTCGACCGGACGGTATATGTCGGACAGCACGTCCAATTTGCCGGTTGACATCGCAAGAAGCGAGGCATCCATGTCCCTGGTTATGACGTAATAAAGGTCGGACATCTTGGGACCGCTGTAGCCGGATATGTCGAACGCATCGCCGTTTGCGGCGCCAGCGGGCATCGAGGCGAGAGCGGATTGGATCGTTATCAGCAACGCGAGGATAAATTTTTTCATCGCAAACCAGCTTGTCACTTTCGTGAGTTTATTAAGATATTTGTGAAATTATAGAGCGTTTACAGCGAAAATGTCAATCAATACGACCAGCCCTACACGCGTCAAGTTCAAAAGTCCAAAACCAAGTCCAAAACCACAGGCAAGTTCTCGGGACTCTGTCCCGAACCCTGCAAGGGGCCAGCCCCTTGACCCTCGTATTATTTTCTGTCATATAAAAATTGCTTTATTTCCATCGCCCATGCCGTCTGTTTTTTGTTTAAGCGCAGACGGGCATTTCCACGGATGTCGAGCGACGATATTTTTTTCAGCTTTATTATGCCTTCCGGCAGGGTTGTGAGGGCATTGTTTTTCAGGTCCAATCCTGTCAGATTTTCAAGACATGAGATTGAATCGGGAATGCTTTCAAGGCGGTTGTCGGAAAGGGATAAAAAATCCAGTTGCCTCAGCCGACCAATCCCGTCAGGGAGGCTTTTGAGCCGATTTTCCTCCAGCCGTAGATACTTGAGCCGCGTCAGATGTTTTACGCTGTCTTGCAAAACGCAAAGCTCATTTCTGGAGACGATCA
>JAISQC010000256.1 GCA_031274465.1 Synergistaceae bacterium
TAAGCGACCCGTTTGTGGAAACGGTGACTTTCATGCCAAGGAGGTTGGCTTCCTCCAGATAGCGGAAAAAATTTTCGCAGCACATCGGCTCTCCGCCCGAAAAAAGAAGAGCTGGGACGGAGTTTGCGGATAAGAGCCTCAGAAATTCGCGCCCCGATTCCAGCGGAAACTCCCCGGACCCGCCAGCCGCCTCGGCGTAGCAATGGCGGCAGGAGAGGTTGCACCTGCCGGTGAGATGCCAGACCACGACGGGAAACCGAAACTCGCGGCGTGGCGCGTACCTCAGCGAGTCTCCGGGAAAAGAGCATTTATCGGGGAATAGAACGCGCGATATATTTATCATGTGAAGGCAGCGCCTCATAGCCTCAAGGGGAGGCGCGCGACCAAAATCAGCGCGTCCTCTCCGTCGGCATAATACCCCTTGACCCTGGACGAATACGCAAAGCCCATGGAAGAGTAAAAATTTCGGGCTATCGAGTTGGAAGCCCTGACTTCAAGACACATGCGACGGCATTCCCATTCCCGAGACACCTCGTCGAACGCGGCCATGAGCTGAAGCGCTATCCCATTGCGCCTGTACTCTGGCAGAACCGCCAAATTCATCAAGTGAGCGGTCGATTCCACTCGTCCTAGAACGCCGTATCCCGCAATGACCCCCTTGACGGTCGCTTTCATGTATATGGCGTAGCCAGGCTCATTGAGGTCGCGTTCGATCAGATGTTCCTCCCAAGGGATATCGAAACAGACTGCTTCTATTGCGACCAGAGATTTCAAATCTTCCGGAACGCAAAAATCTATATCGACTATCTGCATCTCTTGGCCGATGGCGGCTAGAGGGTCAAAAATCCCTGAAAATGGTGTCTTCCCTGTCTGGGCCGACTCCTATCAGCCCTATTTTGACCCCGCACGCCTCCTCGATGAATTTTACGTAGCTGCGGGCCGCAGCAGGCAGGTCTTCGAATTTGCGGCACTCGGAGATGTCCTCATCCCACGACGGCAAAGTCTCGTATATCGGCCTCGCGGATTCCAATGCCTGCGCCGAGTTTGGGAAGCGGTCCGTCACTGCGCCGTCCGTTTCGTAGGACGAGCAGACTTTGAGTTCGCCAAGCCCCGACAGGACATCCAGTTTGGTGAGGGCTATGACGTCCAGGCCGTTCACCATCACAGCGTAATTCAGCGCGACTATGTCGAGCCATCCGCAACGGCGCGGGCGGCCAGTGGTGACCCCGAACTCAGCGCCGTTCTTGCGCAGGAACTCGCCCGTCTCTTTGAGGTCTTCCGTAGGGAAAGGCCCTTCGCCGACTCGCGTGCAATATGCCTTGGCCACCCCTATCACGCGATCCACCCTGCAAGGGCCAACTGCGCCGCCTGTGCAGACCCCGCCTGCCACGCAGCTCGAGCTCGTGACGTACGGATACGTTCCGTGATCGACGTCGAGCAGGGTCCCCTGAGCCCCCTCGAACAATATTTTCTTGCCGTCTTTTATGGCAGAGGCTATCTCAAATGTCGAATCCCCCAAATAAGGCTCGATGAAACTGCCCCACGAGAGCGCTTTCTCGAACAGTTCGTCGAAATTAATCGGGGGTTCGCCGTATATCCGCTCAAGGATGAGGTTTTTTTCCTCGACGCTCGCCCGCAACTTTTTCTCGAGCAGTTTTGGCGCCACGATGTCCTCCGCCCTTATGCCGATGCGGTTGTATTTATCGACATAACACGGGCCTATGCCCCTGCCTGTCGTGCCTATCGCGCCTGCGGCGCCGCGGGATTTTCTCGCGGCCTCTGAAAGAACGTCGAGTTTTTTGTGGTACGGCATCACGATATGCGCGCCGTTGCTCACGACAAGCCTTACGCCCGTAACGGATGGCGCCGGGTCGAGGCCCTTGATCTCCGATATGAGCTGCTCGGGGTCGAGCACCACGCCGTTTCCTATCACGCAGGTGCGGTTTGGATAGAGCATGCCGGACGGAAGAAGGTGAAACACGTGTTTCCTGCCGCCGACGATGACGGTGTGCCCCGCGTTCGCGCCCCCCTGATATCGGACGACCACATCGACCTCGCGGGCGAGCGCGTCCACGACCCGCCCTTTGCCCTCATCTCCCCACTGCGCTCCGATCAGCGCCTGCACTCTGTTTTCCATACTTCAATCCCCTTTCGCGGAATCTGCCAATTGCGGCAGAGTTATGAGCATTACGCCCGATTTGTGCATTCCGTCTTCGACGTCGAGAGCCAGCCTCTCAAGGCACGCCACAGTTTCGGGCCGCAAGTGGCATATGGCTACGGCACTGCCTTTTTTTCGCGCGCCTTCCATGGCGGCCATGGTCGTCTGGAAAATCTTGCCGCGGTCCGACGCGTTGTCTAAAAAATGGGAATTTTTCGCGGCGCCAAGCCCTTTTGCCACAGCGACGTCGTAAGCTACGCTCTTGGGCGATGTCCTGCTGTCCATAAAAAACATTTCCCTCTCGGCCAAAAGTTCCATCACATGTCCCATCAATTCAGCATCCGCCGTGGCTTTAGAACCCCTGTGGTTGTTGACGCCGTACGCCCCTTCGAGCGAATCGAGCAACGGAACCATCGCGTCGCGCACATCGCCCCTGCCCATGCCGACCCCTACATGATAGCGCCCTCCGCTTCCAGCCTCGCCGTCAGGATCGCCCTCGGCCTGCATCGGCACATGCACGAGAAATGGGACTCCATGCCCTCTCAGCAGTTCGGCTGTAGCTACGCTGTATTTTATATTTGGAATTATCGCCCAAGTCATCGGCAAATCAAGCGAAATAACGCGCCTTGCAAGCTCGAGGCTGCCGCCGCAGTCATCCAGGACAAGGGCGAGCGCCGGGCAGTCCCCTTCCAACGCAGTTTCCTCCGGGCGTGGACCCGCGCCCCAAGAGCCCCCGTCCCGAAACGCCAAGCCGATACCGGCTAAAGCCGCTCCCGCCACGCCCCACATGAAAACCACGACGACAGACGCTACTGCATACGCGCGTCGCGCGCGCAGCCCAACGGGCATCGCATAAATCACCGGCCTGAAATTACTGGCTTGCTATTTCAGCGGCGCCAAAAGGACGTTTTTCATGACGCCGAGCGCTTTTTGGAGCTGCTTGTCCTCGGACGTCGCTTGAGTATATTCGCCCTCCACGACGTAGTCGGGGACGAGCCCCTTGTGATCTATTATGGTTCCGAGCGGGGTCGCGTAACGCGCTATTGAAATATACATTCCCGCTTTGTCAGGCAGGGGGAAAAGCGATTGCACGGACCCCTTGCCATAGCTTTTCGTCCCGACCAGAGGAGCCCGCTTGTGATCCTGCACCGCCCCCGCCACGATCTCCGACGCGCTGGCGCTGCCCTCGTTGATCAGCACCACGAGGGGGAGGCCAGTGGCAAGGCCCCGGTCGGCGTAAAGCGACTCGTCGTAACGGGATACGCGCCTCTTGAGGCTGACGACCAGATCTCCGTCGAGAAACAGAGAAGCCACGTCTACAGCCACGTTGAGCAGGCCTCCGGGGTTGTTTCTCACGTCGAGCACGATCCCGTCCGCCTTGTTGCTCTCGGCCAAAGCAATGGCGTCGGACAATTCCGAGGCGCTTTTCTGATGGAAGTTGTTGAGCTTGATGTACGCTACGTTGCCCATCATCTCGGAACGCACCGTCTTTATGTTTATTATCTCCCGAACCATCTCGAAGGACTTCAGCTCGTCTTCCCCCGAACGCCTCATCCATACCGTCACGGAAGTGTTGGGGCTGCCTCTCAGTATCTTCACCACGTCGTTTTGGTTCATTCCCACGACGACTTCGTCGTCGATTTTGACAATTTCGTCGAGCGGCTTGACGCCAGCCCTTTCAGCCGGGGTGCCCTCGATCGGGCTGATCACGAGGATTTTGCCGTCGCGCTGGCCGATGTACATCCCCAGGCCGCCATACTCGCCCTCCATTTCCATGCTCTCCTCTTTGAGCTGGTCCGGATCGACAAACCTCGTGTACGGGTCGTCTATCGCCGCAACCATCCCCTTCAAGGACCCATAGAACAATTTTTCCTCGTCGGGGAGTTTTTCGTCATCGATGAAAAATGCTTCGAGGTTGTTCCTGACCTGCCTCATCGTCATCAAATTATGCTGAGAGAATGGAAGCAGCCTGGCCCATTCGCCGCCAAGATCCGAAGCTACGGCTGTCATTATCGCGCTTACGGTGAAACCGCCTATGAAAACACCCAGCAGAACGTCTCTGAATCGTTTAAACATCCGCCACCCTCGACTTTCAAAAATCTAAAAATAATTTTATGGCCAATTACCGACTACTGAAGATATTTCATGGGATCCGTAGTATTTCCGTTCACCCTCACCTCGAAATGCAGATGGTTGCCCGTCGCCACTCCGGTGGAGCCGACTCGGCCGACCTTGTCGCCGGTCTTGACCTTGGCGTTTTCCACAGTGTCTATGCCCGAAAGGTGCGCGTATACCGTAGTCAGGTCTCCGCCGTGGTCAAGTATGACCACCTGGCCGTATCCTCTGAGCCATCCGGTGTACAGGACTTCCCCGTCGGATGCGGCCCTCACCGCGTCGCCCCTGTTGCCGTCAATGTCGATCCCCGTGTGCGTGGCTTTCGTCTTGAACACGGGATGAACCCTGGTCCCGTATGGGCTGGTTATCTTGCCCCTCAGCGGCCACGCAAGCTTGCCTCCCTTGTAATACCTCGGGGTCGATCCCGTTTTGCCGGCCTGCTGTTGCCTCTTTTTCTGCGCGAGCAGGTCGTTGACCTTTCCCTTGAGTTCGTTGGATGCCTTGAGCAGCTCGTTCTGTTCCGCCTGGAACGTGTCTTTGTCCTTGCGGACCTGCTGCAGCAGCTTGTTTCTCTCATTCGACGTGCGCTGTATGGTCGATTTTTGTTTTTCAAGCTCCTTGTTTCTGGCGTCCAGCTCGCGCCTCTGTTTTTCAAGTTCCGCTTTCGCCTTGTCGAACGTGTTCTTCTCCGCTATCAGGTTCGTTATGAGCGTCTTGTCCTGCTCTGCTATGCGCGTTAGCAGGTAGGAAGTGGACAGGGCTTCCTGCGTCCCGCTTGCCGACATGAACAGGCTGAATTCGGCTGCCCCCCCGTATTTATACACGGCAACCATCCGCTCTTTCAAGAGTTTTTTTGCCCGTTCGATGCGAAGCTCCGTCTCCTGAATCCTCGCCGTCGTATCAACAAGCTTGTTCGAGACCTGCGCACGTTTCAGCTCGGTGACGTTCAGCCTCTGCTCGGCCTCGGCAAGCTGGTTGCTCAGCTTCGATATGTCGTTTATCGCCTTCTCCTCTTTTTTCTTCGCGTCCTTCAGCCTGTCGTCGTTCTTTTTAATCTCCCGCTTCATTTCGTCGAGGCGTTTTTGCTGATTTGCCAGCTCCTTCTCGAGGTCGCTGTTAGAAGCAGGCGCCGCGAGCGACGCCGTCCCAAGGCACGCGCAGCACGCAGCCGCGATCAAAAACGCGCACGCAAGCTTATATAACCCCCTCCTGTTTTTCTCACACACCATGACTCATCTCCTCCTATGGCCGACACCAAATTTTACAGGGGCTTCATAGCCCTCCTCGTGAACGTCTCCACCGCCATCAGGCTGGCAATTAGGCTGACCGTGGCGCCAGCCCCGACCAATATCAGCCCGAGTTGCAGCACAACGCTGTTTCTTTCGAGAAAGGGCAAAAAAGGCATCAGGTCCTTCAGCCTGGAGATGATGCCGTTATAGCTCAACGCCAGAAACGCGCTCGCGCCAAAGGAACCCACTCCGCCCAAAATGACGCCCTGCAGCACGAACGGCATCGCAACGAACGTGGGGGTCGCCCCGACCATGAGCATTATCCCTATCTCCTCCTCCTTGGAGTATACGGCGATGCGGATCGTGTTGAACAGCACCACCGCGCTCGCCGTGATCGCCACGAACAGCATGGCGAGGGAGAACTGCCCGGCGAACCTCGAAAATTTCGCGAGTTTTTCGGCCAGTTTGCCAGCGTATACAATGTCATTTATCAACGGTATTGCTGACAGCGCCGTCACGACCGACTCCACGCTGTCCGCCCTGTCTATGGATATTTCAAGGCTCGAGGGAAGGGGGTTGTCGCCAAGCAGCGTGAGGACATCCGCCCGGTCGGGCAGGCGCTGCTTCAAGCGCTCCAAAGCCATCTCCTGGGTTATTATTACCACTCTCGTGACGTGGTTCACTGCTGCCACCGCGCGGGCCGCGTCCTCGTAATTCGCGTTGGGCGAGAGGTACGCCTGAATAGACAGCTCGCCTTCAAGCACGTTGACTATATGCCTGGTGTTCAGGACCAGCAGAACCGACGCCCCTATCAGGTAAAAAACCGCCATAGACGTTATCACAGTGAGGAATGCCAGGCCCCAGTGCCTCATTATGAGGCGGGTGCCGTCTCGCAAGGCGTATTTAAAGCTCCCCATCGAGATTATACCTTCCCCTCTTCTCGTCCCTCACAACCCGGCCCGACCTTATTCCGACGACGCGCTGCCTGAAAGCGTCCACCAGGTATTGATTGTGCGTCGCCATTATCACCGTCGTTCCGAGCGCGTTTATCGACATTATGAGCTGCATTATCTCCTCTGCGGTGTGGAGGTCCAGATTGCCGGTAGGCTCGTCCGCCAGCAGCACGGACGGGGAGTTCACTATGGCCCGGGCCACAGCTACGCGCTGCTGTTCACCGCCCGAAAGCTGGGGAGGATAGAGAAAACGCCTGCGCCAGAGGTTCACCTGGTCGAGTATCTCGCCAGTCCGCTCGTTGACCTCTCTGGGGGGCGCCCCGAGGACCTCCAGCACGAAAGCCACGTTCTCGAAGACGTTGAGGTGCGGGAGGAGGCAAAAATCCTGAAATATGATCCCTATGTCCCTTCTGAAAATGGACAAGTCCACGCGGCTTATCTTGCGCAGGGAAAACGAGCCGACAGTTATCTGCCCGCGAGTCGGGGCGACTTCCCTGGTTATGCAGCGGAGCAGCGTCGTCTTTCCGGATCCGGTCGGCCCCACCAGATAAACGAACTCACCCTTCGGTATCTCCAGATACACATCTTCGAGCGCTGTTATGTCAGGGTAAAATACCTTGCTCACCCCAGAAAAACGAATATCCATAGCTACCTCCTGCGTATTGCCCACACCTGAAGCACGTTGTGCACGATCTCCCTGTGCGTCAGGCCGTAATATTCCCGCAATTCCTCCCCAGTCCCGCTCTGCCCGAAACGGTCTTCCACCGACACGCTCCGCACCGGAACGGGATATTCGCGGCATATGCACTCGGCGGCGGCGCTGAAGAGACCGCCGGCGGCTGCGTGCTTTTCAGCCACCACGCAACACCCGGTCCGCCTCACCGACGCCAGAAGCGTCCGCTCAGGGAAAGGTTTTATGCTATAGCAGTCGATTACATCCGCGCAAATCCCCTGAGACAGCAAGGCATCCTTCGCGGCGAGGGCTTCGGAAACCATAACCCCCGTGGCGCATATAGTCACTCCGTCTCCCTCCGACAGCAGCCTCGCGCTTCCAATGCCGAAATCGGAATCCTCAGGCCCATAGATGTCGCCGGACGCGGCGTTGCTGAGCCTCATATATGCCGGGCCCTCCGGCAAGGAGGCGAGCGAATGGGTCAAAACATAAGCGCTCCTGCTGTCGGATGGGGATAGAACGACCATTCCCGGCAACAGCCTCATCAGCGCAAAATCCTCGTTCATCTGCATCGCGGCCCCCTCGCGGTCCAAGGCCGGCCCATCGTGGATGGAGGACAATGCCACTTTCAGATTCGGAATGGCGATGGACGTCCTTATCTGTTCGTAGCAGCGAGCTATAAAAATGGGGTCGAATTCGCTGGAAACGAATACCCTCTTGCCCCCGAGCGCCAAACCCGCCGCTCTCAGCATGACATCCTGCATCGCGGCCCCCTCGCGGCGCTTCGGAAAAATCACGCCGCTGCCCTCCTCCGCAATTTCCGCCAGCGCGTCCGAAAAACCGCGGCAGCTGCACTTTCCGTCTGGATTCATCGGTTTGGCTCCGCATCCAAAGCGCCCTGCTCGAGCGTCGATAGGACGTTGTCTATGTAGTCGCGCGACATGGGCGACCCTAATTCCCCGCGATCCGCCTCCGAAAACGGAAAACCGTCAGACGCAGTGCGCGCTATCAGGGCCTTTGGAGCGCGGTTCGAGCGATCCATTTCACGAAACGCGCGCTCGAGCGACAAAAAATCGTTGCCTGACGCGCGCGAAACCGCCCAGCCGAACGCTTCCAGCCTACCGGCCGCCATATCGCCGGCCAAGCTGGAATCCACGACCAAAACCAGATTGCCGAGGCTATCGCGGGCGGCGCCGGCTATGGATTCCCACGCCGAGCCGCAGGCGATCTCTCCGTCATCGACCACGCAAAACACCCGCGCCCCTATCCCTTCCAGCGCGAGAAACTCGCACATGCCCGACGCGATTCCGATGCCTCCGCCCAAACCCCCTCCAGGAGCGTCGATGCCTGGCGTCCTTATGTCAGGATGCCCTTGGAGCATGGCGCCAAGGCGGCTGTAGCTCCAAAGCTCCTCCCTGTCGAAAAATCCTTTTCTCGCCAAGCAAGCGTACAAAGCCGGAGCGAGTGCGCCTTTCCCCGGGACAAACCTGTCACGGTCAGGCCTGCCTCGGTCGCCGGGATACACCTTCATCTGCTCCCAGTAAAGATAAACCAAAATTTCAACTGCCCCAAGCGCGCTTGAGAGCCCCCTCGCGCCAGCCACGCCCAACATCCGCACGACGTCTTTCCTGACTTCAAGGGCAATTTTCTCAAGCTCGCCGCGCCTTGCTGCGTCCATTCTCTTCTCCCAGAATCCAACTTCGCGCAATGTCAAATTGAGCGGCCACAAGCAAACGAACCTTTTCGAATTTTCTTTTATCCCTAAAAGGCGAATTTGTCAATAACTTTATTATATCAAAGTTTTCGTCGCTGCCATCTGTTTTCAATAATTTTATCCCCCATTCGTCGGCAAAAGACGAAACTTTCGGATCGTAAGGCGACAAGGCCACGCCTAGCCCCGCGAGGGCGGACAATATTCCGAAGTGAAGCCTCATCCCGACGGCGGCTTTAGCCTCGGCGGCAAGCGCCGCGAACTCTTCCAGGCTTTGCGGGGTCACTATCTTTGCTGGTGGAAGCTCACGGGACATCTGGTACTTTTTCATGAGCTGCGCGTCTTCGTCCGACATTGCCGCGCACAGCAATTTTTCACCCATGGAGGCAAGCGCCCGCGCGGACTTGAGGACTGCCGACGCGCTTCTGTCTCCGTTGCCGGCGGGGCGGACGTTTATCAGTATGGCTTCGCGGCGCCCGACGGCATGTTCGGGGAGAGAGAGGCTCATCGCCAGGTCCGGCATGATCTCGCAACTGACCTTCATTTCGGAGAGGGCCCGCGCTGACGAGGCGTCCCTTACCGCAACGTATCTGCACGACCTGAAAGCGTTTTTCGCAACGGCCTTTGAGATCGGGCTCGACAGCGGGCCAACCGATTGACCGAGGGCTATTACCGAAGCCGAAAGCAGCCTCGCCGCGCGGACAAGGCCCCAGTACCAAACGCATGACCTGACGCTGGTCGAGTCTTGAAAGAGCCCCCCGCCGGCCAGCATGAGCGATCTCGAGCTTCCGAGCGCGCGCAAGACGGATGAGGCGTTCCATCTGTCGAACGCCTCTATCCCCAATCTCATGCGCGAGCCGCCGGGATCGTTGGACAATATCGCGATTTTATCCTTTTGAATTCCGCAGCAGTTCAGATTATCGACGGCTGCCAGAGCCAGCATCTCATCCCCGAGATTTCCAAAACCGAAATAACCGGCGAGCAGCACGTCGAATGAGGCACGGCGCGGCCGCATGATCAGTCGAACAGCCCCTTTGCGCCCTTCCAAATTGGCGTTCCGACGAAATCTATGAACATCAGCGCGGCAAAGCCCACCGCTATGCCAAGACACCAGCCATTGACCACTCTCATCACGGTGAGGGGCAAAAGCGTGTGGAAGTGGCAGAAAGAATTTACCGCAGACGCAAACGCCATGCTCGCCCCGAGCCTGAGCGCCTCCCTGTAACGCGCGGCCCATCCCCTGCGCTCGACGATGTAATAGACGATAAGGCAGGGATAGCCCACGAGAAATTCCTTGGTCCGCGGCCTGACCCACAAAATCCGCTCCAGCATATCCCGAAAGCCTATCTCCCACCCCGGGACGAAAGAGGCGTTATCGCTTCTCACCGTCAACACCACGGCGCCGACGGCAAGCGCCCCGACCAGCAGCAGCTCTCCCCATAGCGGGGGCCGCGCCATGATGTCGATGGCCGACTCGGGGTGTATCCTTTGATTGAGATCGTTCAGCAGAATCAACGCCGGCGGCAGCAGCAGAGTCAGCTTGACCCCCGAGAACGGGGCAAGGCGGAGCATGGCGGCAGTGGTGCCGTAAAAAGCCGCAATGGCCGCCCCTCCGGCGAGGACTATCAGCAACCCGGCAACGAGGCCATGAAAGGGCTTCTCATATCGGTCGAGCGCCCAGATGCTCGCCTCTGCGGCGATAAACGCCGTGGCAAATCCCCCCATCATCCTCGCTATAAAAGGAAGCCTCCAAGCCGCCAGCCCCAGGACAACGGAGCAGGTAAATACGGCGAGCGCCTCGGTTGACGACATTTCTGCGCTCATCGAGTCGAAATATCTCCTTGAATAGGACCACAGCGTCGCGAGAAATGCGATTGCAATCCCCAGCGCGGCGCCGACGGACGCCTTGAACATAGGCATCGCTTCGGGCCAGCCTGCGTCATAGCCTCGGGAATTCAGAGCGTCCCGTATCTCCTGCATGTCATGAAGGAAGGGCTCGAGCTTTCCAACGCTGTATAGCTCGTATGGGCGCAGCAGGAGTATCCTGATGGAGCGCTCGTGCACCGCGCGGACCATCCTTTCGATGACCTGCGCCCGCGACATCCTGCGCGATATCAGCTCGTCCCTCACAAGGCTGTGTAACGGCAAAACGCGCGGCATCATTCCGGAATAAAGCTCCGATATCCCTATCTGGCGGACGAACTCGGCCTGAGCCACTGGAATGTCGAGTTCGTTCAGCGCGCCGATGACAGGCCCAAGCTCAGGATAGCCAGAAACTATCTGCCCGGCCGGGATGACGCATGAGATAGAAGGATATCTGCTTTTCAGCCACCTTAAGCTCGCGGCAGTCCGCATCCCGTCCACGCCGGGCGCCGGAGATGGGCGATAAAGCGAAACCGTTCCGACGCTCTCGGCAAAATTCAGCGCCGCAAAATCCGGCAAAACTCCGGAATCGGCCAATTCGTCCGTCCCGGTCGGCAAAACTATCAGCGTCCCTTCCGATGTGGTGAGAGTCACTATGTCCTTCATGCGCGTGCGGAGATAGTCCGACGCGGGCTGCAGGATCGGCTCGTCGTTGTCTATGAGGATCGCGGCTCTGTCAAGAGGGATGGAAAGCGCGAAATTCAACACGGGCTTGAAGGTCGCAAGAGAGCCGTAAGCGACTGGCAGGAATCCTGCGGCGAGATCCTTTCCCGTGAGTTCTGAGACGGTTATCCCTTCAGCGCCCCTGTTGCGCATTTTGCTGAAAATAACGTCGGCAGGCTCGCCGGACTGTCTGGACAATAAAACCAAATCCCTGTATTCGACGGCGATCGCCACTATCCGATGCCCCCACTCCACCCTCAGGCGCCTGTAAATGTCGAAACCAGAGAGCAGGAGCGCAAGGGCGAGCATCGCCCAGAAAAATTTGTCAGCGTCGAACAATATATTCCCTTGCCTGTCCCGCCGGGAGTGTCGCCTTGTCTCGGGGTTGGGCCTGACCGGCGGAACGGCCTCGGAACTTGCCGCAGGCGCGGAAACGAACCCGCGGGGCGCGCCCTCCATTTCGTTTTTCCTATGTTGCGGCATAAGATCCACCCCCTTCTATATATTGGCCCTCAGGCATCGAGCCGGTATTTTTCGCCCCAACGCCCGTCGTCCAAGGCGGCGATGAAACGTTAAAATCCTTGGCAAATCCGTCGAGCATCCTTTTCAGCCTGAACACCGGAAGCCCGACGACGTTGTGCCAGCAGCCGTCTATTTTTTCCACCAGCAGGGCGCCCCGCCCTTGGATGGCGTAAGCCCCGGCCTTGTCATCTCCGTCCCCCGAAGCGGCGAACGACAATATCTCATCTTCGCTCAATTCGCCGAACGTCACTTTTGTCGTTTCGACGCAGGAGGACACTACATCGCCCGACACCGCAAGCGCGACTCCGGTATGCACCAGATGAACCCTTCCGGCAAGCATCCTCAGCATCCTGACGGAATCGCCCCTGTCGCGGGGTTTCGACATGGACGTCCCATCTACGTCAACCACCGTGTCAGCCCCTATGACGCACGCGCCCTGGATTTTCCGCGACGCAGACGCAGCTTTGAGCCACGACAGGCGGGCAGCCATGTCGCGCGGGCTCTCGCCATCTACGGCCTCCTCTTCGATGCCAGGGCTCACCGCTTCGAACTCCCACCCAAGGCCTCGGATTATCTCTTTCCTTCGCGGGCTTTCAGACGCGAGTATCAGGCGGAACTGATTCATGCCCTCATACCCCTATTATGGAGTAAACCACCACTGCGCAGCCGAGGGCAATGCAATACAGGGAAAAAAACCACCACCCGCCGCCCTCGACAAGCCTGCGCAAAAGCGTGAGCGAGGCAAGGCCGGAGGCGAAAGCGGCGAGGGCGGCTGGAAACCAGCCTGACGGAAGGGCGCCCAAAAAACCGCCTAACCCGCCGAGGTCCTTGGCCTCGTACAGGGAGGCGCCAAGTATCGCTGGCATGGAAAGAAGGAACGAGAAACGGAACGCTTCGACGCCTGAAAGGCCCGACAGGCGGCCGGCCCAGATCGTGGCGCCGGACCTGGACACGCCGGGGAAAACGGACAGGCCTTGGAGCAGTCCGACGAAAATCCCATGGCGCGCGCTAACCGCGCTGTCTCCCGGCGCGAAGAATTTCGACGACAGCAGAAGCGCGCCGGTGATGAGAAAATTCCCTCCGAGTATCAGCATGTTGTCCGAAGAGCTATTCACCAAAGGTTTAAGGAATATCCCGATCGGCCCGGTGACAAGCGTCCCCAAGATAACCGCCCACCCAAAGCGCCAGCCAAGCCAGCGCCGCGCGTTCGCGTTTATAAAGCCGTAAAGCCATTCGAGCAGAATCGAAGCGATGTCGTGAAAAAAATAAAAGAAAGACGCGAGCAGCGTGGCGAGATGCAAGACAAGATCAAAGGCCAAGCTCATTTCGCCGTGCCCGGTGACGGCCTTGGCTAGCGCCAGATGCCCCGAGCTGCTTACCGGCAAAAACTCGGTGACGCCCTGAAGCAGGCCGAGCAGCAATGTTTCCGCGTTCATCTTTTCATTTCACCGCCTCTTTGCTGTGAACCGCCTGAATGTCCTTTACGATCAGGGCCAGGTTGTGGGCGTGATCGCCTATCCGTTCCAGATTGCTGAGGATGTCGATGAAGGCCACTCCGACGTCGGGGACGCATTTCCCGCTGTTCAGGCGTTCGATGTGGCGCGCGCGGAGGACCTTCTCCATCCTGTCTATCCGGCTCTCCAACGAGAGGACATCATCGACGACGTCGGGGGTTTCGTTTTCCAGGGCTGAAACGCTTTTTTCCACCGCCTCGATGACCATGTCGAACATCACCTGGCACTCCTGTATGGCCTTGTGTGAAAATTTCAGTTTTTTTTCAGCCATCTGCTGGGCCACCTCGACGATATTCTCCCCATGGTCCCCAATGCGCTCGATGTCGCTCACCCCGCTGACGCATGAATTTAAAAGAACTGAGAGATCCGGGGAGTGGACCTTTTGGCCGACTTCGGTGGCATATCTGATTATCTCGTGGGTCAGATGGTTTATCGCCTTTTCCGTCATAAAGGCGTCGGGGATGGATTTCGCGTCCTTTTCCAGAATAATCCTGTAGCAGTCGCGTAGCATTCCAAGCGCCACCTCCCCCAGCCTGACCATCTCCTTGCGGACCGCGTCAACCCCGGCGGCTGACGACACTTCTATCAGATGGGGGTCCAAAAAACGGGCGTCTTGCCTGGCGCTCGCTGCCAAAAGCCTTGGATCGTCAGGCACTATTTTTTTTATCAGTTCGGTGTACGGTTTTATGGCCGGCAGGAAGATGACAGTGTTCATGATGTTGAACATGCTGTGCGAGTTCGCCACCTGCCTAGCGATGTTAGCGGACGTCATGGCGACGAGGGAAGCGTATCGAGGCAGGATAAGCATCATTATGACAGCGCCGATCACATTGAACATCACGTGGGCGGTAGCGGCCTGCTTTGCCGACCTGTTCCCCCCCCATGCCGCAATCACCGCCGTTGTGGTGGTGCCGATGTTGTCCCCCAGGATGATGGCTATCGATGTGTCGAGCGACAGAAGCCCTTGAGACGCCATGACCATAGTCAGCCCGACCGTCGCAGAGCTCGCCTGGACGGCTGCGGTGACGAACGCCCCCATCCCGAGGGCGAGCCAAGGGTATTTGTCCAAGCTGACGAAGAGATCTTGGCGCCCTTTCAAAAAACTCATGGCGTCCTGCATCATCCCCATGCCCAAAAACAACAGGGCAAACCCCACGAGGCCGGAACCCATCTGCCTCTGCCTGGCGCTGCGTCCGGCCACAGAGAGCGCCATGCCGAACACAGCCGCGATTATGGAGTATTTTTGGATGCTGAAAGCCACGAGCTGCGCGGTTATGGTCGTTCCGACATTGGCGCCCATTATGACGCCGAACGCCTGAGAGAGGTTCATGAGGCCGACGTGTACGAAGCTCACGACCATGACGGTGGTGGCGCTGCTGCTCTGGATTATCATCGTAACCGCCGCTCCGACCGCCACCCCCCTCAAAGGCGTGCCGGTCAGCGAAGCCAAGAGGCGGCGCATGTTGTCGCCCGCCAAATCCTGCAGCGCGTCGCCCATGGTCTTTATCCCATAAATGAGAAGGGCCACCCCGCCCAAAAGTTTCAGAACATCCATATCTTGAAAAGCCTGAAAAACGGAAGACACGCCTTATACACCTTCCATGCTGTCGTAATCGCGCCGCCGCCGCGATAGCCTCAAACGTCCGCCGCCCTCGGGCTTCGCGCGCGCGAGCGCGGGTTTCTGCGCGGCGTTTTAGCCTCTTTGGGCGTTGCATTCGCGTCATGCCGCCCGTTTTGACCCAATACGCTTATCAGCGGGATTATCCCAGGATACGCGCGGTAGTTCCGGCCGATGGATTCGCGTATTTTTTTACGAATTTCAGCGGGCAAAGAGGCGCGGTCCACGGCTCCCGAGCGAACGCTCTCGAGCGCCCGCTCGACCGCGAGCTCGACGTCTGGCCTCATGTGCTCCCTGTCGAATCCATATATGCTCCCTCGGCTGTCTATCTGAAGTTCGTCTACCATCCTGTATTCCTCGTCGAGCACCACTGAAACAGCCAATATCCCGCTCTCCGAGAGTTCCTTGCGCTCGCGCAGAAGGCTGCCTTCGAACTCTCCGAGCATCATTCCGTCTACGAGCACCGCCCCCGAATGCACTTTGGCGCCGACCATGCCTTTGCCGTTTTGGTCGAACTCCAAGACGTCCCCGTTTTGCATGACGAAGATATTTTTCGAGGGTATCCCCATCTCGGCGGCGAGCTGCGAGTGCCTCACCAAATGCCTGTATTCTCCGTGGACCGGCATAAAATATTTCGGCTTTACGAGGTTCAGGAGTATCTTTTGTTCCTCGCGGGAGGCGTGCCCCGACACGTGGACCGCGTGTTCCCTCTCATATATGACATCGCATCCGGCCACGAACAGCCTGTTCACCGTGTTGCTCACGAGCTTTTCGTTGCCGGGGATCGGCGTGGCCGATATGACGACGAGATCCCTCTCCCCGAGGCGAATCTGTTTGTGCTCCCCCTTGCTCATCAGGACAAGGCCCGAAAACGGTTCCCCCTGGCTGCCGGTTGTGAGGACTACGGTGCGGTTGGGGGTAAGCCTCTCAGCCTCCTGCGGCGTCACCAGCAGCCCTGACGGGATATCCATATACCCGAGCTTCAAGGCGAGATCCACATAAGATATCATGCTGCGGCCCACTAGCATCACATGCCGGTTGAAGCGGGACGCCACCGCGAAGACTTGGGACGCGCGATACAGGTTGCTGGCGAAAGCCGCGATAACTATCCTGCGGTCCTTATGGGTGCGGAAAATATCCTCGAAAGAGCGCCCTACCGAGGACTCCGAGGGAGTAAATCCGGACCGCTCGCTGTTGGTGGAATCCGACAGCAAAAGCATCACTCCCTCTCTGCCGAGCTCAGCGAGCGCCGCCAGATCCGTCCCATCCTCACCCCACAGCGGAGTCATGTCCAGCTTGAAGTCGCCGCTGTGCAGCACGATGCCAGCCGGAGTCCGGACGTATATCGCGAGGCTGTCAGGTATTGAGTGGGCCACCCGTATGAACCCAACTTCGAAACAGCCCGCTTTGATGGTCTGTCCGGCCTGGATGTGAAAATACCGCGGCTTGTATGAGGCGCGCGCGTCCAACATCTTGTTTTCCACAAGCGCCACGGACAGCGGCGTTCCGTACAGAGGGACGTCAAGGCGCGGCAACACCAAAGGTATCGCTCCTATATGGTCCTCGTGCCCGTGGGTGAGGAAAATACCTCTTATTCGAGTCCTATTTTCAGCCAAGTACCTGACGTCAGGGATCACAAAATCGATTCCGAGCATCTCCTCCTCTGGAAATTTCAGCCCGCAATCGATGACTATGATATCGTCCCCATATTCTATCGCCGTTAGATTCTTCCCAACCTCGCCCAATCCTCCGAGCGGTATTATCCTGAGGCCCGGCTTCGATCCAACCGCGCCGGCGGCGACTCGGGGTTTCCTGCTTCTTCTCGCATTCGTCATGCTAGGCTGTGTCCCTCATTCGCTTCAAAGCCATCCCCTACCTCTTGTAGCCTATGACGTTGCGGAGCAGGTTTTTCCTCCACTGCTCGCCCGCTTCGTCTTCAACCCCGACCGGGGACCCGCCGTCTATCACCCCTACGACACCGCGCCCCTGCCCGCTCTCGGCTACGATTATCTGCAGCGGGTTCGCTGTGGCCGCGAAAATGCCACACACCTCCTGAACGGCCTTGATTCGTCCCAGAACGTTGATGGGGTAGCCGTTTTTTATCACCACGACGAACGAATGGCCGGCGCCAATTTTAAGGGCGTTGCGAACCGCGCACTCGATCAGCTCCGCGTCGTTGCCGTCCCTGCGCACGAGCTTTTCGATGGACGCCTCGCAGAACGCGATGCCGAATTTCAGCGACGGGGAGGACGTGACCAGCGCTTCGAAGATATCCTCCACAGTTTTGACAAAGTGGCTCTGCCCCACTATGACGTTGCACTCGTCCGGGATCTCCACAGTTTCGCAGCTCAATTTCAAATCAGACATGCTATCGCCTCCAATGCCGCATTTGCGTTAATTCTAACACAAAAAACCCGCCTTGACGGCGGGGCTGAAATCTCTTGCTGGCAAAAACGAAACTGAACGGGTGCCGGTGATGAAAAACTAGCCCCCGCTTGCGCTCTTTTTCTTCAGCTCCTGAACGACGTCTTCCGTTATGTCTATTCCCCCGTAGAAGAGAGCCGTTTTATCCACCACGACGGTTATCTTCTTCGCGGTGGCCACTGTGCGCACCGCCAGGTCAATCTCCTTGAAAAGAGGCTGCATCAATTTCTGCTCCTCCTCGGCTATGTTCCTGCGCATATTCTGGAAAATCTCGGCCTTTTTGTCGTTGTCGGATTCCTTGTCTATGGCGACTTTGGCCTCGTTCTGCTTCTGATCCGCTATATTTTTTATCTGCTTCAGGGTCTGCTCGTATTTAGGATGCTGGAACAAAACCTTCTGAGGGTCTATCCCACCAACCCGCTCCTCGTCGGCTGCCAAAGCGACACTGGAAGACACAAACCCCATCAATAAAGCTGAACATACGAGGAAAGCTATTTTTCTACCAACTGACATACCTCATGAACCTCCTTAAAACACAAATAGATATTGACGATTTTATTTTACTACATTTCAGCACCATGTCCAAGTATAATTACTTAGTTGAACATGTTTAAACATCTCAGGGGCAATGTCAGCTCAATAATTCTCAAATAATTCTCGACGCAATAATTCTCAGTGCACTTGAGTAAAATTTGATTACCCTGTAAAATCAGACAGTTGTAAGGAGCGCGTTTGTATTTGCGCAATTGCACCTTGACAAACGATATCGATGAGGTGATAGAGAAAATGGAGTTTGTGGAATTTGTTATGATCGCAGTCTGTTCAGTGACCGCTGGCGTTGTAGTCGGCATTATCGCCTACAAGATCGTACAGGGGAAACGCGAGGAATGGGCCGTCTCCAAGGCGGAAAAACTTCTGCAGGAAGCGGCTGACAAGGCAGAGCAAGCCAGGAAGGACCTGATGACGGAGACCCGAGACGAGATACACCGTCTCCGCCAAGAGGTAGACAAAGAGATCAAGGAACGCAGGGGCGAGCTTCAAAGGACGGAGCGCAAGCTCGAGCAGAAGGAAGAGAATCTGGACAAAAAACTGGAAGGCGCATCTCGGCGCGATGAAGAGCTAAGGCAGAAGGCCGACGAGCTAAAGCGCCATTCCGAGGAGATATCGGCGAAGGAGGGCCAGCTGGTCAACAGGCTGGAGGAGATCGCGCAGATGTCGCGCGAAGAGGCAAAGCAGTTGCTTTTGAACGAGGTCGAGTCCGAGGCAAACCACATAATCGGGCTCAGGCTCAAGGAGCTCGAAGAACGCGCGCGGCGCGACGCGGACAGGAAAGCCCAGGAGATAATCGCGGTCGCGGTTCAGCGCTGCAGCGTGGACTTCACCTCAGAAATCTCCGTCAGCGTGGTGCAGATACCGTCCGACGAGATGAAGGGGCGCATAATCGGCAGGGAAGGCAGGAACATAAGGACTTTCGAAACGCTGACCGGCGTGGATTTGATAGTTGACGATACCCCGGAAGCAGTCACTCTGAGCTGTTTCGATCCAATCCGACGCGAAGTGGCGCGGCTTTCTCTCGAGAGGCTTATCCAGGACGGGCGCATTCACCCGGCCCGCATAGAGGAGATAATCGAGAAGGCGCGGCGCGACGTGGAAGTTCAGGTTGTGGAGGCCGGAGACGAAGCCCTGCTCGAAGCGGGCATCAAGCACATGCACCCGGAGCTGTCGAAACTGATCGGGCAGTTGCGCTTCAGGGCCAGCTATGGCCAGAATGCGCTTCACCACAGTCTTGAGGTCGCTCACCTGTGCGGGCTCTTTGCCGCCGAGCTCGGCCTCGACGAAGGCATAGCAAAGCGCGCGGGGCTCCTCCATGACATCGGAAAGGCCGTAGACCACAAAGTCGAGGGGCCGCACGCTCTGATAGGCGCTGACATTGCAAAACGCTACAACGAGCCTCCCGACATAATCAACGCAATCGCCGCCCACCACGAGGACGAAGAGCCGCAGACGCTCTATGCCCTGCTCGTAGCGGCAGCCGACGCGGCGAGCGCTTCGCGCCCGGGCGCCCGCAGGGAAAGCCTCGACGCATATGTCAAGCGGCTCGAAAAACTCGAGGAGATTGCAAATTCGTTCACAGGCGTGAACAACGCGTTCGCGATACAGGCTGGCAGGGAAATTCGCGTCGCTGTGTCGCCGGATACCACGGACGAAGGGCAGATGCAAAAACTTGCCTACGATATCGCCCGAAAGATCGAGTCGGAGATGAAATACCCCGGGCAGATAAAGGTCACTCTCATAAGAGAGACGAGAGCCGTGGACTACGCCAGGTAACTCCGATGAGAGTCTTATTCGTAGGGGACGTGTGCGGGCGGCCCGGCAGGAACGCGCTAAGGGAAAATCTTCCGAATCTGCGCAAAACCCTCGGGCCATTCGATTTCGTCATTGCCAACTGCGAAAACGCGGCGTCCGGTTTCGGCATGACGGAAAAAATAATGGACGAGATGTTCGGCTTCGGCATCGATGCCATGACGTCGGGCAACCACATATGGGATAAAAAAGAGTTCGTCGGCGTGCTGGAGCGGGAACCAAGGGTGCTTCGGCCGGCCAACTACCCTCCGGGCGCCCCGGGCATCGGGTTTGGGACGTTCGAGCGCCAGGGCCGGAAACTGGGCGTTATAAATCTTATGGGGCGAGCGTTCATGTCTCCGGTAGATTGCCCGTTTCGAGCATCCGATTCCATTCTTGAGTCCATGGAGGCGGATGCGATACTGGTGGATTTCCACGCCGAGGCAACGGCTGAAAAAATTGCCCTGGGGCGATACCTCGACGGAAGGGTGTCGATATTTGCAGGCACGCACACCCATGTTCAGACTGCCGACGAATCGATCCTGCCGGGCGGCACCGCGTACATAACGGACGCCGGCCTGACTGGGGGGCATGGCGGGGTCATCGGCAACAGATACGACTCGGTTCTGGCGAAATTCCTGTACGGGGTGCCGTCAAAATTCGAGATAGAAAGCAGCGATGCCCGGCTGCAGGGAATAGTGGCCGACATCGATGACGAAACCGGCAAAGCCTTCGACATCCGAAGGGTAAGCGCGAGCGCCGGACAATGACTTTTAAAAGCGGGGACGCGGATATTCGCGAGCCCCGCTTTTTCTTATTGACCGAAGGCACGACCATCTGCTAATATAGAGCGCGTTTGAGAAAAGGCGGCATAGCCAAGTGGCAAGGCAGAGGACTGCAAATCCTTTATCCCCGGTTCGAATCCGGGTGCCGCCTCCAGA
>JAISQC010000269.1 GCA_031274465.1 Synergistaceae bacterium
GCAGCCGACGGAATAGTATCGGTGGCGTCAAACGGGGGGAAGAACTTCAGCGGTTACGGCAAAATCGTGATACTGGACCACGGGAAGGGGCTTTACACCGTATACGCCCACTGCGACACCATCATAGTGAAGATGGGGCAGAAGGTGAAACAGGGCGAATACGTGGGCACTGTCGGGAGAACCGGCAGAGCCACGACGGACCATGTGCACTTCGAGGTGAGGATCGCGGGGCAGAAGAGGGATCCGCTGGCATATCTCCCCTCGCGCCCGGAGATGGTGAAAGCCACCAACTATCATGCTCCGTCAAAAAAGAAGAAGAACTAAAAAGTGCGTTTCATTCACATTCCCCCACTGAGGCGTCCGCTATGGGCGCGACAAATGTGGTGGTTGGAAACGAGTCCCATGGAAAGAGTATCCATGTATCTTGACTTACCTCTGTGACGAACGTATCGACTATCGGCCGGCCCTCAGGCTTTGCATACACGGTAGCGAAGTGGATGCCCGGAAACATGCCCCTGACAGCGGTGGCGGTGCGCCCCGTGTCAACTAGGTCATCTATAATCAGCCAAGTTGGAGACATGTCTGCGAGGTCGGGACGCTTCAGTATGTCAACTGAATCGTTCCGACTCCGCAACGTGTAGCTGGATATGCAGACCGTATCGACCACCCTGATGTTCAGCTCCCTCGCTATGATCGCTGCCGGCGCCAGCCCTCCTCGGGCTATCGCCACTATCTTCGACCAGTCCTTCCTAACCGCCAGCAGCTTCCACGCCAGCGCGCGGCAGTCGTTCTGAAGCCGGTCCCAGGAGACCGAGAAAGTTTTGCCGTAATGCCCGTCCTTGCCCGTCATGACGGTGCCCCCCTTTGTAGCGACTCATTAGGGATTATACAGCTTTTGTTTGACTTTACATTGAGCCTGGAAATAATTGTTGCACTATTTTTATTGTAGTATAAAATAAGCAAATAAATCCGGCTTGTAGGCGGATAAAACTAACGAAGGAGTGGTTATCTTGGCTGTAAGAAAGTTTTTAGCGCTCGTTTTCTCATTGGCGGCCTGCCTGATGCCGGTCGCCGCGTCAGCCGCGTTCCAGCCCACAGAGCCGTCCGCAATGAACCCGGGGTTCATTTACGTCGGCCCCGCCGCAGACGGAGGATGGAGCTACATGCACGACATCGCGCGCAAAGAGGTGGAGGGGAAGTTCCCGGGCCTCAAAAGCGGCATAGTGGAGTCCGTCCCAGAGGGCCCCGACGCGGAACGTGTCATGGAGACTTTCATACGCAACGGGTCGAAAGTCATATTCGCCACGTCCTTCGGATACATGGACCCGGTCCAGAACGTCGCCGCGCGGCACCCCGACGTGATCTTCATGCACTGCTCCGGCTACAAGCGCGCGGACAACGTCGGCACGTACTTCGGTCGAATCTACCAGCCAAGATATCTGTCCGGCCTCGTAGCCGGCAGCATGACGAAAAGCAATGTGATAGGATATATAGCCGCCTACCCGATCCCCGAGGTAATCCGCGGGATGAACGCCTTCACGCTCGGCGTCCGCAAGGTCAACCCGAAAGCCGAGGTCAGGGTCGTGTGGCTGTTCTCATGGCTCGATCCCGCAAAGGAAAAGGAAGCGACGAAGGCCCTTTACGACATGAAGGCCGACGTGATAGGAATGCACGCCGACACAGGCGCCGCACCCCAAGCGGCGGAGGAACTCGGCATATACGTGGTGGGCTATAACAACGACATGAGCAACTACGCCCCGACAAAGCATCTGACTTCCCCGATCTGGAGATGGGAGATAGTGTACGACTACGCACTCAAGCAAATCCAGTCCGGAACATGGAAGTCGCAAGACATCTGGTGGGGCCTCAAAGAAGGCTTGGTGGATATTGCGCCGTTCGGCAAAGACGTCCCTGATAGCGTAAAGGCGCTCGTCGAAAGCGAAAAAGCGCGCATCCTCTCCGGCGAATGGGACGTCTTCTGGGGCCCGATAAAGGACCAGGGCGGCGAAGTCAAGGTGGCCGAAGGCGCAAAGCTTTCCGACGAGGAGATGCTTTCGCTCAACTGGTACGTCGAGGGAATCGCGGGAGAGATGCCCAAGCAGTAAGTTATTAGGCAAGCCAAAATAAAAGATCGCAATAATAATACAAATATATCAGGAGGATGACATGTTGAGAAGAATCGCTGTTTTTTTTGTCGCTGTAATGCTGGCATTGCCTATTTGCGCGTTTGTGGAAGAGTTTGCCGAAGCCGCAATAGCTCCGGGCTATGAGAATGTTCTTCGTTTCGCTACAAATGATGAGCCTAATACGAACGATCCGCAGAAGACCACCGAGTATTACGCGGTGAACTTCCAGGTATTCGACAGGCTGGTGGAGGCGGTCACTACCGGGCAGGGGCAGTCGGATCTGGTGCCGGGGCTGGCGGAGAGCTGGGAAATATCCCCGGATGGCCTCACCTACACCTTCCACCTGCGCAAGGGAGTGAAATTCCACAACGGAGCGGAGTTCAAGGCAAAAGACGTGAAATACACGTTCGAACGGATGCTCTTGCCGGAGACGGAGGCGAAAAACCAGGATTTCATCGACCCCATCAAGGGCGCCGCCGAGATGATGGACGGATCCGCGAAAGAGCTTTCGGGGCTTGAGATAGTTGACGACTACACGATCAAAGTTACGCTCAAGGAGCCGTTCGGCCCGTTTTTGGCGTCGCTGGCAACTCCCGGGGTAGCCATCCTGAACAAGGAATCGACAGAGGAGGCGGGAACCGACTTCGGTCTTGTACCTGAGAAAACGATAGGCACTGGGGCGTATATTTTCGACAAATGGGTGCTCCACGACGAATTCAAAGTGCGCCGCAACGACAATTACTGGCGCGGCGCGCCCGAACTTGACGGCATATCGTGGAAGGTCGTCATGGACGCGGACACGATGCGCATGATGTTCGAAGCCGGTGAGATCGACGTGTTCGACACCGATTTGGTGCCATCGCAAATCTCCTACTTCACGAAGAGCGAGAAGTACGCCGACAAACTCGTCGTGGGCAACAGGATGGGTACTTATTATTTCACCTTCAACCATGACATCAAGCCGTTCGGCGATGTTCGGGTGCGCAAAGCCTTCCAGATGGCGGTGGACCGCAAGGGAATGCTCGACGCCCTCTTTGACGGCAGAGGCGAGCTGGTGCACGGCATATTGCCGCCCGGACTCTACGGCTATAACAAAGCCCTTCCCGAGATACCATACGATCCCGCCAAGGCGAAAGCCCTTCTCGCGGAGGCCGGATACCCGGATGGTTTTGAGATGACTCTCACGCAGATTGCCGACAACCCATCAACTCTCGCAAGAGGAGAGCTCTTTCAGGCCATGATGGCGGAAATCGGGGTCAAGGTCACAATAGACCAGATGGACGAAGCCGCGTGGTATGCGGTTCGGGCCGACGGCAAACTGCCCGCCTATTCCGGGGTATGGTCGGCCGACTTCAACGACCCGGACAACTTCCTTTATACCTTCTTTGCCCCCGGGAACACCGTGCGGCGCTCGTTCAATTTCAAAAACGACGCGCTGTCAAACCGCGTCGCGGCAGCCCGCGCAATCGTCGACCCGGCATCCCGCGTGAAAGAGTACCAGGATCTCGAACGCGCCATAATTCAGGATGAAGCCGCGTGGATTCCGCTCTTTACGACGCAGCACATCTTCGTGGTGGGCGACCGCGTGGAGGGGTTCAAGGTTTCGTGGAACGGGTGGAGCGACGGATGGCATTATTACGAAGGGCTCCGGATAAAAAAATAACTTCCTCCGTTCGTCTATAAGGCGCAACGACAAGGATAAGCAGAGCAAACGCGCCTGTTCCGCTCGCTTATCCTTGATCTTATATTTGTTTATGGGGTAAGGCGATGGCGAGATACATCCTGAGGCGCTTTTTGATATCCATTCCGGTGCTGGTGGGGGTGGCGTTGATTTTGTTCCTTCTGCTCAACGTCGTGCCGGGCGATCCTGTTACATTGATGATGGGAGAGCACATCAAGCCTGCCCTGATCGAGGCGTTCAGGGCGCGAATGCACCTTGACGATCCGGTGCTGGTGCGATTCGGCCGATACATGCTGGGGGCGCTTCGCGGCGACTTTGGCGTATCCTATAAGTTACAGCGCGAGGTGAGCGGCTTGATATGGCAGGCTTTCCCCCACACCGTCAAACTGACCATTTACTCCGCTTTCGTATCCTGGATCATCGGCATACCGGCAGGAATTTTTTCGGCCGTGAAGCACAACACGCTGATCGACCGAAGCCTGATGGGCTTTTCGCTGATGGGCGTATCGCTGCCTATCTTCTGGGCGGGCCTTCTGATGCAGTACGTCTTCGCGTCCAGGCTGGGATGGCTTCCGGTGACGGGATATTACAGCATAAAATATTACATAATGCCATCAGTGGTATTGGGCTGGAGTTCCGCCGGAACAGTTGCCCGCCTGACGAGATCGAACCTGCTGGAGATAATGAAAAACGACTTCATCCGCACGGCGCGCGCCAAAGGGCTGAGCGAGCCGTCCGTAGTTGCCTGCCACGCCCTGAAAAACGCCATGCTGCCGGTGATAACGGTTATGGCGCTCCAGGTGGCCGGTCTTTTGGGCGGCGCCGTTATGACGGAGAGCGTCTTCGGAATCCCCGGCATCGGCAGGATTGCGGTAGACGCGATCACCCACAGGGACATGCCGCTTCTTCAGGGCACGATTTTATTCACCACTGCGATCGTCATAGCCGGAAACCTTGCGGCGGATATCATGTACGCGTTCCTCGACCCGAGGATCAGAGTGGAGCAGGCGAATTCATGAACGGGGCTGAATTCGACCTGGATCAGGAACTGGCTCAGCGCGATGATGCCACGGCAGCGGGGCGGCTCAAGGGAATGCTGCGGAACAACAAAGTTGCGGCTTTTTCCGTTCTGGTGATCGCTTTGATCATCGCCGCATCTTTCGCCGCCCCTCTATACTCCCCTTACGATCCTAACAAACCGTCGCTCTCGGAGCGATTTGCGCCGCCTTCCCGAACTCATTGGCTTGGCTGTGACGACCTCGGGCGCGATCAGCTCGTGCGGCTGATTTACGGCGCCAGAATATCCATCGTGATCGGCCTGCTTCCAACCTCGCTTTCGATGTTGCTGGGCGCGGCGCTCGGCATGATATCCGGCTATGTCGGCGGAAAGACCGATTTCTGGATAATGAGGCTGGCCGACGTTGTGCTGGCCTTTCCCTCGCTGCTCCTCGCCATGGTGGTCTCCTACACTCTCGGCGGAGGCATAGTCAGCATCTTCATCGCACTGAGCGCGGTGAGCTGGGCGGGAACGGCGCGAGTCATCAGGGCGCAGACCATGTCCCTGAAGGAGAAGGAATTCGTCTTGGCCGCGCGTTCCATCGGAGTGAGAGGCGGGGTGATAATATTCCGCCACATCCTGCCCAACTGCGTGCCAAGCCTGATAGTCCTCTTCACCCTCAACATCCCCGGCGCGATAATGAACGAATCGAGCCTGAGCTTCCTCGGCGTCGGGGCATCCCCTCCCTCGACGAGCTGGGGGCTTATGATATACCGATACAAGACCTATCTGCTCAGCTATCCGTGGCTTGCGATAGCGCCGGGCATGGCCATACTGATTTTCGTGCTGGCGTTCAACTTTTTGGGCGACGGCGTGCGCGACGCCTTGGATCCCTACATGAAGGATTAAGGACGCATGTTGCAGATCAGAAATCTCAAGACGCATTTTTTCACGAGGGGCGGAGTCGCGGCCGCAGTAGACGACGTCTCCATTCGAATCCCGCCCAGGAGCATCGTTGGAGTCGTCGGGGAAAGCGGATGCGGCAAAAGCGTCACGGCGCTGTCAGTGCTGCAGCTCGTGAGCCGTCCGGGAAAGATCGTCTCCGGCAGCATACTCCTCGACGGAGAGGAACTGATAGGCAAGCCCTCAAAGCAAATGAGGAGGATTCGGGGAAATAAAATCTCGATGATCTTCCAAGAACCCATGACATCGCTGAACCCGGTCTATACCGTGGGCCGTCAGGTCGCCGAGACCATGATCCTGCACAGGGGGGCGAGCAAGGCGGAAGCCATGGACAGGACCGTCGAGATGTTCAGGGCGGTCGGCATACCGGCGCCGGAGAAGCGGCTGAAATCCTTTCCCCACCAGCTCTCAGGAGGCTTGCGCCAGCGAGTGATGATAGCGATGGCGATGGCGTGCAAGCCCAGCCTGATGATAGCCGACGAACCCACAACCGCTCTGGATGTCACCATCGAAGCTCAGATACTCCACCTGATGAAAGAACTAGAACGCGACATGGGCACTTCGATAATGATGATAACCCACAACATGGGAGTGGTCGCGGAGCTGTGCGACTACGTCTATGTCATGTATGCGGGCAAGGTCATGGAGCACGCCGGCATATTCGACCTGTTCGACCATACGAAGCACCCCTACACACAGGGGTTGCTGAATTCGATACCCAAACCGAGCGGCGTCAGGGGACGGCTTTTCAACATAGAGGGGATGGTGCCGAGCCTGCTTCGCCTCCCCAAAGGCTGCCGTTTTTCCCCAAGGTGCGAACAGGCTGTCAGGGAGTGTTTTGAATCGGAACCCGGCTTATACGCCGTATCCCCGGGGCATGGCGTGAGGTGTTTTTTGTACAGGGACTGCGGGGACGGAGGCGAAGCGATTTGACGGAGGCTGGGCGGAAACCCCTTGTCGAAGTGGAGCGCATGGTAAAGGAATTCAGATTGCACGGAGGCTTTCGGCGCGACGGTCAGACCGTGCAGGCAGTTTCCGACGTCAGCTTCGAGATCGGGGAAGGCGAAACGCTGGCTATGGTAGGCGAATCGGGATGCGGCAAAAGCACGGTGGGCAGGCTCATCCTGCGGCTGATAGAGCCGACGTCGGGCGCCGTGCGTTTCGAAGGGCGCGATCTGACGCGTTTGAGCGACGCGGAACTGCGGCAGGCCCGCAGACGGATGCAGATAATATTTCAGGATCCTTACGCCTCGCTCAACCCGAGGATGACCGCATTACGGATAATAGCCGAGCCGCTCGTCACTCATCGCGCATGTTCCTCCAAATCGGAAACCGAGGCGAGGGTGAGGGAACTCATGTCCCGCGTGGGGCTGCGCCCCGAACAGGCCGGCAGGTATCCCCACCAATTCTCTGGCGGCCAGCGGCAGAGGATAAGCATAGCGAGGGCGCTGGCGCTCAACCCCAGGCTGATTGTGTGCGACGAGCCGGTATCCGCGCTCGACGTGTCGATACAGGCCCAGATACTGAACCTCTTGCGCGATCTGCAACGCGATCTCGGCCTCACTTATCTTTTCATATCCCATGACCTGAGCGTGGTGCGGCATATATCGAACCGAATATGCGTGATGTTCCTGGGCAGGCTGTGCGAGGTCGGCGAAACCGACGATCTGTTCGAGAACCCGATGCACCCATACACCAAATTCTTGCTGGAGGCCGCGCCAAAACCCGACCCGCATCTGCGCAAGGAGAAAAAAGCCCTGCTCTCAGGAGAGATGCCAAACCCCGTCAATCCCCCACCGGGCTGCCGCTTCCACACGAGATGCCCAGAGTGCGCAAAAATCTGCCGCAC
>JAISQC010000007.1 GCA_031274465.1 Synergistaceae bacterium
CGTTCGATAATAACCGTCTTTTACGAGAACAGCACGCGCACCAGAATGTCTTTCGAACTCGCATGCAAGTACATGTCTGGAACGGCGTCGAACGTGTCAGCGTCGGCGTCGAGCGTGTCGAAGGGCGAGACGCTGATCGACACTGCCCGGACGCTCGACGTGATGGGGACGGACGTGATGATCCTGCGGCACCCGATGACCGGGGCGCCCCACCTGATGGCCAAAAACGTCAAAGCCGCAGTCATAAACGCCGGGGACGGAATCAACGAACACCCGACCCAGGCTCTGCTCGACATGTACACCATGAAGGAGAGGTTCGGGGCGCTCAAGGGGCTTCGCGTAGCCATCGTCGGCGATGTCAGGCACAGCCGGGTCGCCAGGTCGAACATATACGGCCTGACCAAGATGGGGGCGTCCGTGGTGGTCGCAGGGCCGCCGACGCTCTTGCCGCCGGACATCGAAATGCTGGGCATCGAAGCAACGGACAGGGTTGACGACGCAGTGCGCGGCGCCGACGTCGTGATGGGCCTCCGCATCCAGCTCGAACGCCAGAAAAAGGGCCTATTCCCATCGATAAGGGAATACCATAAATTCTTCGGCCTGACTGAAGAGCGGATGTCACTTGCCCGAAACGGGGCATTGGTGATGCACCCCGGGCCGGTCAACAGGGGCGTCGAGATTTCGACCGAGGTCATGAACCTGCCCGATTCCAAAATAGACGAGCAGGTGACGAACGGCGTCGCCGTCCGAATGGCGCTTCTTTTTCTTCTGACTAGGCAAAAACCTGAGCTTGGGGGTATGTAGGACATGCTGGATGGCAATAAATTTCTGATAAGAGGCGGCAGGGTTTTAACGGCCGACGGGATGAGGGAGCGCGACGTTTTGACCGACGGAGGCAAAATAGCCGCTATCGGAGGCAATTTAGAGCACAGCGAGGCTAAAATCATAGACGCGTCCGGCGCAATAGTCGCGCCCGGGCTCGTAGACCTGCATTGCCACTTGAGGGAGCCGGGCTACGAGGAAAAAGAGGACATAGCCAGCGGGACCGCCGCCGCCGCAAAAGGCGGCTTTACATCAATATGCTGCATGGCGAACACCGATCCGGTGAACGACAACGCGGTGGTGACGGAATTCATCAAGAAAAAGGCCGCGCTTGCTGGCCCAGTCCGTGTGTACCCTATCGCGGCGATAACGAAGGGCCTTGCCGGGGACGAGCTGACCGAGGCTGGGGAACTGGCGGAGGCGGGGGCGGTCGCGCTGTCGGACGACGGGCGATGCGTCAGGAACGCGCAGAAGATGAGGCTGGCGCTATGCTACGCGAAGAGGTTCGGAATCAAGGTCATATCCCACCCGGAGGACCTGGACCTCGTGAACGGGGGGCTGATGAACGAAGGATACTGGTCGACCGCCATCGGCCTTCCCGGCATCACCAGGGCCGCCGAGGAAACCATGATAGCCCGCGACTGCATGCTGGCGGGCATAGAAAATACGGGAGTGCACATAGCCCACGTATCCACTGCGGGCGGCGCCGAGATAATAAGGGACGCGAAGCGGCGCGGGATAGCAGTGACGTGCGAGACCACCCCGCACTATCTTTACGCGACCGACGAATGGGTGCGCGACTACGACACCAACACCAAGGTCAACCCCCCCCTCCGCACCGAGGCCGACAGGCTGGCATTGATAGACGCCCTGCTCGACGGGACGATAGACTGCATAGCCACCGACCACGCCCCGCACCACGCAGACGACAAAGACGTCGAATACGCCATAGCGGCGAACGGCATCTCGGGCTTCGAGACGGCTTTTTCGATCTGCTGGACGGTGCTCGTCAAGGGAGGCCACATGACGCCGGAAGAGATGATCCGCAAACTGACATCCGACCCCGCGAAAATACTTGGCCTGAGAGCCGGGGCTCTCGAAGAGGGGGGGCCTGCCGACATAACGATAATCGACCCTGACGCGGAATGGACCGTCGATCCGAAAAAATTCGCCAGCCGGGGTCGCAACACCCCGTTCGCCGGGTGCACGCTCTCGGGCGCGGTGAAATGCACGATATCCGATGGCAAGATCGCGCACGGGGGCGAGTGGGCATGCAGATAGACAGGCTAATCCGCACGGTAAGGGAACTCGGCAACCCGACGGCGCTTGGGCTTGACACAAAGCTCGAATACGTGCCCAAGGATTTCGCGGCGCCTCACCTCGACGCCGGAGGCCCCCCGGAAGCGGTGTTCGCATTCAACGCGAAACTGCTCGCCGCCCTGCGCGACGTGATAGGCTGCGTCAAAATACAGGCCGCGTATTACGAAATGCTCGGCCCTTGCGGAATGTCGTGCCTCCTCAAAACCATCAACGAGGCGAGGTCGTTGGGCTACGTAGTGATCGTGGACGCCAAGCGCGGCGACATAGGATCGACTGCGGCGGCGTACTCTGCGGCGTATCTGACGGAAAAATCTCCCTTCCGCGCGGATTTCCTGACCGTCAACCCGTACTTCGGAACGGACGGGATGGCCCCGTTCTTAGATGACTGCCAGAAGAGCGGAAGCGGCCTCTTTGTCCTGGTGAAGACCTCGAACCCGTCGGGGAAGGAGTTTCAGGACATAATCACCGACGACGGGCAGCCGCTTTATGAGAGAGTCGCAAAGCACGTGTCGGAGTGGGGCTCACGCCTCATCGGGGAAGAAGGCTACAGCTCGGTGGGGGCCGTGGTCGGGGCGACATATCCGAAACAGGGGGCGGGGCTCAGGCGCAAAATGCCCAATACGTTCTTCCTGCTGCCCGGATACGGGGCACAGGGCGCACTTGCCGCCCAGCTCGCGTCCTGTTTTGACGCGTCCGGCGGAGGCGCGGTCGTAGCCGCGTCGCGCAGCATCATCTGCGCCCACATGCTGTCCGGGACGCGCGACTTTGCGCAATCCGCGCGCGCGGAAGCGCTGCGCATGAAAGACGATCTGTCCAAAATTTTAAGGCTCGCCCGATGAAGGGCGATTTCGAGGCGCGCGTCATCTCGAACCGCAAGCTCGCGCCGGACGTGTCCGACATCGGCCTCCAGATGCCGGACGAATCGCGCGGAATAGCCCCGGCGCCGGGGCAGTTCGCGCACATATCCTGCGGGCAGTTTCTGCGGCGTCCGATAAGCATAGCCGGGTTCGACCCCGACGAGATGAGGCTTCGGATAATAGTGAGGAGCGTCGGGAGGGGCACCGAGGCAATCTCCCGCGCCGCCCCCGGAGAGGCGGTGCGCGCGCTCATGCCCCTTGGCAACCCCTACCCGTTCGGGCCGGGCGAATTTCGGCGCGTTTGGCTCGCCGCAGGCGGCATAGGCGCGGCGCCGCTGCTGTTTGCGGCGAAATATCTGGCACGTGCCAAAAAGGGCGGCTCGGAAAAATACGAAATAACTTCGTTCGTCGGATTCAGGGATTCGGATTCCGCCTTCGGCCTTGAGGAATTCGAAGAATACGGGAAAACATTCCCCTCCATCGGAGGGCTGGTGACTGAAAAAATATCGCAATCCCTCGAAACGGACCGGCCCGACGCGGTTTTCGCCTGCGGCCCCGAACCGATGATCCGGGCGCTTGCGAAAATCTGCGCGGCGCACGGAGTGAAGGCGTACGCCTCGCTTGAAGCGAGGATGGGCTGCGGCATCGGCGCCTGCCTCGTCTGCAACTGCCTGATAAAACAAGGCGGCGGGGAATACGGCAAATACAAGAGGGTGTGCAGGGACGGCCCTGTGTTCGACCTCTCGGAGGCGGAGTTCCGATGAACGGGACCGGCATCCGCCTATGCGGGGTTAGTTTGAAAAACCCGCTGATAGCGGCAAGCGGCACGTTCGGCTTCGGGCGGGAGTACGACGAGCTGTACGACATATCCATCTGGGGCGCAGTAGCGACGAAGGGCCTCACAAACGAGCCGAGGGCCGGGAACCCGCCTCACAGGATAGCCGAAGCGCCGTCAGGCATGCTCAACAGCGTCGGATTGCAAAACCCCGGCGTGGACTCGTTCATCCGCGACGAGCTGCCGTTCCTGGCCGAAAAGGGCGTCCCGGTGATAGCGAATCTGGCCGGATCGGACATAGACAGCTATTGCGAGGCGGCTCGGAAACTGTCTGACTCCCCCGTCTCCATCGTGGAGCTCAACATCTCGTGCCCAAACGTGGCGAGCGGCGGCGTCCACTTCGGGGTCTGCGCCGAAAGCGCCGCCCGCGTGACGGCGGCGATCAAAAGCTGCTGTTCCAAGCCGCTGATGGTAAAACTATCCCCCAACGTGTCGGACATAACGGAAATAGCGCGC
>JAISQC010000060.1 GCA_031274465.1 Synergistaceae bacterium
ACGCGCGTTGCCGGGTGCACCCCGGTCCGGGAAGCGGAGGATATCGGGAGGCTTGCCGCTCACGGAGCGTCGCTCGCAGTGTTCCTGTCCGCCGAGATGGCGGACGCGGTGTCGGATAAATGCATGTCCGCCGGGATGCCGCACGATACCCCAGCGGCGTGGGTTTACCGCGCGACGTGGGAGGACGAGCGCAAGCGCCTCACCACCATCGGAGATCTGCCCCGCTCCATGCGGGACGCCGGCGTGAGCAACCACGCGATCATAGTAGTAGGGGACTGCCTGAAACCGAAGCCCGATTCGCGCAGCTACCTCTATAGCGATGGCTTCCGGCGGGGGCGCGCGTGATGCGCTACAGGACGGACAAGGCAATATACGTGCTTCACTACGAGGGCGGGGCCGAGATAGCGTCCGAGCTGTGCGGCGCACTGAGCGCCGAGGGCGTGCTGATATCGGACGGCGGCACGAAAGACGCCTTTGCCAGCAGATGGGAGGGCGCCGGCGCCTTCGTGTTCATAGGAGCGCTGGCGATAGCCGTCCGCTCGGTCGCTGGCCTCCTGAAGGACAAGGCCGAAGACCCGGCGCTGGTAGCGGTCAGCGAGGACGGAGGCGTCTCCCTGCCGGTGATATCGGGGCACATCGGGCTTGCCACGGACTTGGCTCGTGAATGCGCGCAGGCGCTCTCCTCGCGGGGCGCGCTCTACGTCCCGACCACCTCCAGCGACAGGGCGGGCTTCACAGCCCCGGATCTGTGGGCGGCGCGCAGAGGGTATCATATACTCCTCAGGAGCAGGCTGGCGTCCGCGATCATGAAGCTCAAGGCGAGCGGGAGCATAAACGTATGGATTGACCCTATACTCACTGAGCATGGAATAAGTTTTCCTCTGCCGTTCGGATATAAGATATCCGGCGAACAGCACGAGGCGGACATCATCGTGTCGCCGAGGGCCATACAAAAACTCTCCGGCGCCAAACCGCAGATAGTGCCGAGGGTCGTTACGGCGGGCATCGGGTGCAGGCAGGGAATTGGCGCGGATGTCATCGAGCGCGTGCTGAAAAGCGCGCTGTCGTCGAATTTCAACGGGCCCTTCCTCGTCGAGGCCATGGCCGGCTTCCGCACCGTCGAGGCCAAGCGCGGCGAGGCCGGGATCGCCAAACTCGCCGCAAGCTACGCCATGCCTCTCGTGATCGTCCCTGACGAGGAGATATTGTCCGCCGAGGGCGATTTTTCCCCGTCGGCGGCATCCAGGCACATCGGCCTTCCCGGCGCCGCCGAACCGGCGGCTGCGACCGCCGGGCAGCTTTTGGGCGCGCGCGTGGCGGAGAGCGGCGTCACGGTGGCCCTCTCCCTCTCGATGCCAGTCGAAGAAGGAGAACTTGCCGTGGTCGGCATCGGCCCCGGCGACCCGCGCTTCGTCACCATGGAGGCGAGGTCGGCCATAGACGCCAGCGACGTCGTAATCGGCTACGGCCTGTACGTCGATCTCCTGCCGGAGACGTGGAAGCGGGGCAAGGTGGTCGAGCGGTACGGCATGGGCGAGGAGGAGTCGCGGGTCTCGCGCGCCCTCTCCTACGCCGAATACGGCTACAGGGTCGCGCTGGTGTCGGGCGGAGACGCGTCTTTGTTCGGCATCGCGTCGCTCTGCCTGTCGATGGCCTCGTCGGACAGCTCCAAAAACATCAGGGTCATACCGGGCATCACGGCGGCCCAAGCGGCCGGGGCTTTGGCTGGCGCGCCGTATTCGAACGGCCTTGCCCTCGTCTCTCTGTCCGACTACCTGCAAAAATGGGGCGACGTCGTCCGCTCCTTGGAAGGCGCTTGCGAGAGCGGGCTTTCCGTGGCGGTCTACAACCCCGTCAGCCGTAATCTGGACGAGCATCTGAGCGAGCTTCGCAGGATTTTTGCGGGCCGCCGGGCCCTGTTGTTCCGCGACGCCGGCAGGGCGGGCGGGTCGGTGGCCGAGCTGCCAGTCGAGGAGATAGGCGCCAGCTCGGTCGATATGAGGACGATGATGCTTATACTCTCGCCGGCGTCTCGGGAAAAATACCTGGGAGGCAAGAAATTCTGGGTAGAGGCGCGCGGCTACCCGTCTGAAACAGCGCGCGCCGAAGGCGAGCCGGGCAAGCCCGAGAGCCTCGGGCAATTTTTGGTTCTGGGCGGCACGACGGAAGGGCGAAGCGCCGCCTCCTGCCTGACCCAAAGCGGTTTTTCAGTCTCCGTGTCGGTCACCAGGGATGCCGGGGCGGCAACCGTGCCCGATGGGGCCCGCGCGCTGATCGGCCCCCGCGATTCTGGCGGCTGGGCGAAACTGTTCGGGGATGGAGACGCGCGCGCGGATCTTCTCGGCGTCATAGACGCTACCCACCCATTCGCCGAAAACGCGTCGGCGGAGATAGCGTCGGCGTGCGGCGCCGCATCGATACCGCTGTGCAGGTTCGCGCGCGAGGAGGACGCCCCGCAGGGCGCGATAATCGCGCAGGACCTGCAAAGCGCTGTTAAAAAAGCTATCGATGCGACGTCCGGGGACGACGTGATTTTCTTGGCGATAGGGACGAAGGGCCTTAAAACCGTCATGCCCCTTTTAAGAAGCGCCGGAAGGGGCGTGCTCGCCCGGATGCTGCCCACGGCGCCGAGCATCGCGCAGGCGAGCGCTTGCCTCGACCCGCGCGAGATAGTGGCGATGTGGGGCGCCGGAGACGCCGATTTCAACGAGGCTTTGTGCAGGGGAAGGAATGTGCGCTGCATAGTGAGCAGGGAGTCGGGCCCTCCCGGGGGGGTGGCCGAGAAAGCTGCGGCTGCGGCCCGCCTTGGCATACCGCTCGTGCTGATAAAAAGGCCCGCTGAAAACCCCATGACCACCAGGGTCATGTCGAAAGACGAGCTTTTGAGCTGGTGCCGCGAGCTGGCGGCTGGCAAATAGAATAGTTGGCGGGGAGCGGTAGGAATTGATTTTATATGGAGTCGGAGTAGGGCCCGGGGATCCGGACCTCATAACAATAGCGGCGCGCCGCGCCCTCGATGACGCGGACGTGGTGTTCGTGCCGATTTCCGCTTCGGACCATCGGAGCATAGCCGGGGATATTTATTCACAGCTGGGCTGCGGCAAACGGGCGTATCCATTCCTGTTCCCGATGACGAACGACGCGGATGTGCGGGACGGGGAGATTTTGCGCCAGATAGGCGGGTATGAGAGCCTGTGGCGGAACGCGGGGAAGGTCGCGCTCCCGGTCATAGGGGACTCCGCGCTCTTTGCCACAGCGGCGCATCTGTACAGGGTGTGGCGCGGCGTCTGCCCGGACCTCCAACTGAAGCTGTTGCCGGGGGTATCGGCTCACTCTCTTGCAAGCAGTATAGTCAATGAGTTCTTAGTCATTGGAACTGAGCGAATGGCGATACTTCCAGGCGGAAGGGGTTACGCGAGCCTTGCCGAGGCGATGAAGACGTCGGAGTGCGTCGCGCTGTACAAGCCCTCGGCCGTCGGTGCCGAACTGCCGAAGCTGGTGGAATCCACGGGTCCCTGGGGCAAGGCCGTAAGGGTGCACCGGGCCGGCCTGCCTGGGCAGACGGTGGTCTGCGGCGACGAGGCGTGTTCACCTACGGACGATTACCTGTCCATCCTGCTACTGTGGAGGGAGAGGGCTTAAAGGCATGGACATCGTCCCGGCGCTGTCTGCGGGTTTCCTGATGTCCCTGCTGAAGGCGGAGGCGATTTTGACCGCCAACATAATCGGGAGCCTCGCGGCAGGCGAGCTGATTTTGGCATCCGGGGTGCTGGAGCGCTTGTTCAGGCCGGTCGTCCCCGCCCTGTCGAGGCGGGGCATAGATGGCAGGATAGCCGCCGCCATGCTGATAGCGCTCGGATCGCCG
>JAISQC010000172.1 GCA_031274465.1 Synergistaceae bacterium
TCGCGCGGCATGTCGTTGAATATGATCCGCACCTGCTCGGGGGCCACGTCCAGGCATTCGCAGGCGGATTGCGTGACTTGGAGCGCGAATTTTCGTTTTGCGTCTGCGGAGCGCCCCTCCAATAGATTTACGTGTATAATCGGCATATCGTCTCTCCTTTCGGGGGTGTTGGGTTAATGGGTCATGTTTACAGCATCGGTATTATAACGCTCTTTTTCGTGTTTGCGGCAGGTGCCTGCGCGGGTTCTTTCATAAACGCCGCGGCCATGCGCACGGTCGCGGAAAAAAAATGGTGGGGGAACGAGCGCTCGGCCTGCGACAGTTGCGGCAAAACGCTTTCGGCCGCCGACCTCGTCCCGGTGGTTTCGTATCTGGCGCTGAAGGGGAAGTGCCGCTACTGCAAGCACCCGATAAAGCCGAGGCATTTTGCGGCAGAGCTGATCTCCGGCGCTTTCACTGCGGCGCTGTTCTGGAGGTGGGGGTTCGGCCCAGCTTTCGGCATGTCGCTTTTGGTCCTGTGGTTTTCGCTTTTCAACTCGCTGACCGACATAGAAAACGGGTTCATCTACGACGTGTGGGCGATATCCCTCGGCGCGGCTGGCCTTGCCGCCCGAATCGCAGGAGGGTGGCCCGCTTTGCTGGACGGCGTTCTCGGGGGCGCGCTCGGGTTCGGCTTCATAGCTGTGATAATCTTGGTCAGCCGCGGGGGCATGGGCTGGGGCGACGCCCTCCTCATGCTCGGGATCGGCGGGGCGTTGGGGTGGAAATACTGCGCTTTCGGCCTTTATGCCGGGTTTCTTTTCGGAGGGCTGGTGGTCGTCCCGCTGATGCTCGCGAAAAAACTGAAGCGCAAGGACGCGATACCGCTTGGCCCCTTCCTGGCGGCGGGCTCGGTGGTCACGCTTTTTGTGGGGAATGCCCTCATTTTACGATACGGCGCGCTGATAGGCAGCCGTTTGGGTTGGCCGTGGGGGTAATTGCACTTGTGTTTTCGGCGTGATATGTAGTAGTATGGTAATGGGAAGTTATCATTTGAATTCATATTATCTGAACGAGGGTGGATTTCCTTAGCATGAACAAAAGCACTCTGGTGTTTCTGTTTGGAATGGGCGTCTTGCTCGGCATATCGAACATCTCGTGGAAGGGCGAATCCTTTCCGATGTATCTGGTCGTGGCGATACTGGCCATCACGAGCGTGCTGTTCGTGGTGGACATGGAAAGGCGCCGTCAGGCGGACGCGGGCCGCGCGCTCGAGATATTGAAGGACGCGCAGAACCTGAGGATCGCCCGCAAAGAAGTCAAGTCGAAGATACCGACGAACTCCCCCCGCAGGGATTCGCGCGCGGCATACGAGGGCTCGGCCAAAATAGGGGCGGTCCGTTCCATGGCGGCGCTTGTGCGGAAGCCGCGCCTCAGGGAAAAGATATTTGAAATCTGCGATTTTGCGGACATGGTGCTGGAGACGATACGCCGGATGCCATCAGACACCCCGGCGGCGGTGGCGTTCGCCGAGAACCACCTGTCCAAGCTGACCGAGGCGCTCGAACGCTGCTTCGAGATGAACAAATGCGAGGAATACAGGCATGCGCCGGCGTCCTTGGACGCACAGGAGATAGAGTGTTTCGGCACGTTCATCACGGCGTTCCGAAAGCAGCAGGACAATATACTGGTAGAAGGCAAAAACAGTTAGGCGGCCGCTCGCGGCGCCGGGCCAAAATGACGGGGGAGTGTGCGCGATGCCTATGGTGCCTGGGACGATAGGGGAATTTAAAAACGCGGCTTCGTGGTGGAGGACCAAAATTTTTACCGAGGTGGTTCCGTCTTCCGATGGCGTCGGGGATTTGCTGAGGCTCATGGCGTCCCGCGCTCCGTCGGCTTTTTTTATAATCGACGGGGCGCTCGAATCTCAAAAACCGTTCGAGAGGCTCTTCGCGCGGCGCGAGAAGTTCGTGTTCGACGCGACCGCGTCGGAACCTCGCACTCAGGACGTGGACCGGGTGGTGGGACTGCTGAAAGGGAGCGGAACTTCCATCGACGCGATAGTTGGGGTCGGCGGCGGCGCGACGATGGACCTGGCTAAGGCCTCGTCGATCTGCCTGGCCAACCCGCGCCCAGCGGCGGAATATCAGGGTTACGGGCTCGACATGGCCAAAGGCCCGGATATATGGGTGCTGCCGACGCTTGCCGGCACTGGAGCTGAGATCACGCCAATAGCGGTTCTGAGGGGGCCTGAGAAAAAACTCGGCATCAACAACAACTTCACGGCCCCGGCCGTTGCCGTCATAGACCCCCTGCTCGCGTCAGGGGCTAAAAAATTCAACAGGTTTTTCTCCATGATGGACTGCTTTTTCCATCATTACGAGATAACGAGGAGCAAGACTAGCGACGAGGACGCCATTTTGGACGCGCGCGACGGGCTGCGGATTGCCCGCGAGGTGCTGTCCTGCGATCTGTCGGAGTTCGACGAGGCGAGGGCGGTCAAGTCCGCTGTCGCGTCGGTGCTCGGCGGCAGCAGCTCGATAGGGGGGCGGGTCGGCGTGAGCCACGCCATTTCATACGGCCTGAGCAATTCCAGCCCGAGCCTGCCGCACAGCGTCGCTGTGACGATCTCGATGCTCGCGTGCCGGGACATATACGGCGACGAAGGCTGGAACGATACGGTCCGTTTCCTCGAAACCAGCGGGGTATCGCGCCCCACCGCCCGCGAATACGGCATCGGCGAGTCTCACATAGAGCGCATGACCAGCACGGCGCTTGGCATGGAAAAGCTCTGGCTCAGCCACTTCGGGCAGGACTGGCGCAAGGTTGTGGACAAAAATTTCGTCGAGGGCATTTACAGGAGGATAGTGGAGGCGTAACTTTTCGCGCCTCGCGCGGGGGCTTCGGTTTTCCGGCCCTCACGTCAACTCATTGGCGGATGCGGCGCAGCTCGAACTCCTCGCCTATCTTTCCCTTCAAGTACATGAAGAACGCCCCGGCGACGAAGCTCGCCAAAAAGAATGACAGCGATTGGAACCACCAGATGTTGGAGACCGAAAACATGCGGGCGAATATCCACGCGGCCGATACCCGGAAGACGATGGAGCGCAGCAGCTGGGTTATGGTGCCGAAAAACGAGTAGCCGGTCCCGACGAAGAAGCTGCCGGCCAGCATGAGAAATATGTTGAACGGGTACCCCGGGACCGACGAGCGTATCGACCTGACTGCCATGCCGGCGATCTCAGGCACCGGCCTGAACACGCTCAGGAAAAATTGGGGGTACGCGTAGATAATGATGCCCATCGACCCCACCAGCGCGAACGCGAGCGCCAACGCCGACTTGAAGCCCGCGATCATGCGCCCGAGGTCTTTTTTGCCGTAATTGAAGGCCATATAGGGCGTGAGCGCGACGCTTATCCCGGACAGGAAGTTGAAGGCAATCTCCTCGACCCTGAGGCCCAGCATCCACGAAGCCACGACGCGATGCCCGAACGTCGACAGTATCCTGTTCACCCCGCCCATGCCGAGGGCGGTGCTGGCCGTCGACAGACCGACCGGGACCCCTATCCACAGTATTGGCCCCCAGTATTTCATCAGCCAGTGGCTCGGAAACGTCACCGGGGATATCACGATCTCGCTCGCGCGGTTCAATCGGCGCAGCAGGTAGACCGACGACGCTATGCGCGATACCCACGTGGCTATCGCCGCCCCGGCAATGCCCCAGCCGAACGTGAAAATGAGGATCGGGTCGAGGGCTATGTTTATGGCGTTCGCGATGGATATGGCCTTGAGGGGCGTGAGCGTGTCGCCCTGGGCCCGGAACACCGTGTTCGCCATGTATGTGAACCCCAAAAAAGGGAGCATGATGGGAACCCACATGTTGTAAAGCCAGCACATCCGCAGCAGGTCGTCGTTCCCTCCCGCGCCTATGTTGGAGAAAAGCGCGTTCGAGACGGGGGGTAGCACCAGCGGGGCCGAAAGCAGGCAGACGACGTAGAGCAGCCCAAGCCCGCTCTTCGCTATATGCCGCGCCGAGCGCAGGTCGCCCCGCCCGAGGTTGCGCCCCATCAGCGCTATCGATCCGTTTGCGACGCACTCGAGAGTGGCGAACACGCACATGTTTATAGGCCCGGTGAAGGACATGGCGGCCATCGGCAGCTCACCCAGCCACGACACGAAGATCGTATCGACCAGATGGAGGAGCGTGTTGAAGACGAAAAGCCCCATGCTCGGTATGGCGAGCCTCAGTATCGCCGTCATCGGCGGATCGTTGCCCAGATCGGCCTTAGAGCCGAAAAACGCGGCCGTTTCTGCGATTTTTTTGATTTTGCCAGAAAGACTCATTATCGGAAAAATATTACCCTCCAACTGTTTTAACATGCAGTATAATCAAAACGCGTTTATTTACAAGTGACTTTTGCGTTTCCAAATCGCCATCGGTTATAATTGGCTCCGCTGCGGCGGGTTCGAGCCGGGGCGATGTCGAGTGACGAGGGGGGTATTATATTTGAACTTTCAGGAATTGATCATGAGGCTCGAAAATTTCTGGACGAGCCGGGGCTGCGTCTTGCAGCAGCCCTACGACATAGAAGTCGGGGCCGGCACGATGAACCCGGCCACCACGCTTCGGGTGATCGGGCCGGAGCCTTGGAACGTCGCTTACGTCGAGCCGTCGAGGAGGCCGACCGACGGCAGGTACGGCGAAAACCCGAACAGGCTTCAGCACTACTACCAGTATCAGGTGATACTCAAACCGGCGCCGGATGACGTGCAGGACCTGTACTTGGACAGCCTGTCGGCTCTGGGGATCGACCCGATGGACCACGACATCCGCTTCGTCGAGGACGACTGGGAGAACCCGACGACCGGCGCGTGGGGCCTGGGCTGGGAGGTCTGGCTCGACGGGATGGAGATAACTCAGTTCACGTACTTCCAGCAGTTCGGCGGGGTTGACATGCAGCTCGTGCCGGCCGAGCTGACCTACGGCCTAGAGCGGATAGCGATGTACGTCCAGAAGGTGGGCAACGTCTACGACCTCGAATGGGCCGGGCGCGTGAAATACGGCGACGTCCACCACCGTTCGGAGGTGGAGGGCTCGACATACAACTTCGAGCTCGCGGACACGGACATGCTCTTCAAGCTCTTCGGCATGTACGAGGCCGAAAGCGCGCGCGTCATCGAGACCGGCATGGTCCTTCCGGCCTACGACTGCATGTTGAAATGCTCTCACGCGTTCAACATCCTAGACGCGCGAAACGCGATAAGCGTGACGGAGCGCACCGGCTACATCGGGCGCGTTCGGGCGCTCGCCAGCGCGTGCTGCAGGGAGTACCTCGCCCAGCGCGAGAAAATGGGGTTTCCCCTCATGGGGAAATTCGACGGCGCCGGTTGCGGCTGCGGGTGCGCCGAAGGAGGCGAGGCGAAATGACCGGGCGCGACCTGCTTTTCGAAATAGGGGTCGAGGAAATCCCTGCCCGATTCATGACCTGGGTCATCGGCGAGCTCGAAAACATGGCGAAAGCCCGCCTTGCCGAACTCCGCCTCGGATACGGGTGCCTTAAGGCGACCGGCACGCCGCGCAGGATAACGCTCTGCGTCACGGGCCTCGCGGAGAGGCAGGAGGATTTCGAGGAGACGGTGAAGGGGCCGCCGAAGGCTCAGGCCGTGGCCCCTGACGGCTCGTACACGAAATCCGCCCTCGGGTTTGCGAAAAGCCGAGGCGTGGACGCCTCCGACTTGAGGATTATCGGCATAAAAGGCGTCGAATACCTGCACGCGGTGGTCAGGGAAACCGGCAGGCAGACTGCGGAGCTGTTGCCCGACTTTCTGTCCGGGCTGCTCAAAAGGATGGTCTTTGCGAAAAACATGTACTGGGACGATCCGGCGGTGAGGTTCGCCCGCCCCGTCCGATGGATCGTCGCGCTGTTCGGCGGGACGGTGATACCGGTTTGCTTCGGAAGGGTTTCGAGCGGGGCTGAAAGCCGAGGGCACAGGTTCATGGGCGCACGCTCCGTCCCGATAGAGAGCGCCCGCTCATACGAGGCGGCGCTCGAGCGCGAGTTCGTCATAGTGGATCACGAGCGCCGCAAAAAGATGATTCTGGACGGGATCGCTCGCATCGAAAAAGATCTGGGCGGCACGGCCGACGGCGACCCCGATCTTCTCGAGGAAAACGCGCAGCTGACGGAGTACCCCGTGCCGTTTTGCGGGTCGTTCGACGTGGATTTTCTGGATATCCCCGAAGAGGTCCTTATCGCTACGATGAAAAAAAACCAGCGCTATTTCCCGGTGCGCGACGGCAATGGTAGGCTGATGGCGAATTTCATAGGGGTGAGCAACAACGTGGCCCGCGACATGAACGTTGTCCGCGACGGTAACGAGCGCGTCCTGCGCGCCCGCCTGTACGACGCGGCGTTCTTTTGGCGCGAGGATCAGGCCAAAACGCTCGAGTCCCGCCTGCCGCAGCTCAAGAAGGTGCTGTACCAGGAGAAGCTCGGCTCCATCCACGACAAGACGGAGCGCGTCAGGAAGCTTTGCGCGTGGCTCGTTGGCGAGATCGGACCGCGCGGCATCGCCGGTTCGGTCGACAGGGCTGCCGTGCTGGCGAAGGCCGACCTGGTGACCGGGATGGTGTTCGAGTTCCCTGAAGTCCAGGGGGTCATGGGGCGGGAGTACGCCCTGCGCGGCGGCGAGAGCGAGGAAGTGGCGAACGCCCTGTTCGAGCAGTACCTGCCGCGTTTTGCCGGAGACGAAATCCCGAAGGGCAAAGCCGGGGCTATATTGGGCATATGCGAGCGGGCCGACTCGATCGTCGGAATCCACAAGGCCGGTATGCCGCCGACTGGCTCGCAGGATCCCTATGGGCTGCGCAGGGCGGCTCGGGGGGCAAACGAGATACTGTGGGGCCTTGAGATGGACGTGGACCTCGGCGCTTTGTTCGAGCGTGCGGCGGAAGGCCTTGGCGCGGGCGAGGAAGTCCTAGCCGAGGCGGTCGGTTTTTACAAGCAGAGGCTTTACAACCAGCTTCGCGAGCGCGGTCACGCGCACGGCACGACGAGCCTCGCCGTGGAATCCGTTGGAATGAGGCCGCTGCAGGCGCTTAGGATGCTGGAGGCGTTCGACGAGGTGAGCTCGTCGGAGTGGTTCGCCTCGCTCGTGCTGTCGGCTGTCAGGGTCGTAAACATCCTGAACAAAATGCCGGACGGCGCCGCGCCGGACGAGTCGGGGCGCGCTTTCGCGACGGACGAGGAACGTGCGCTCGACTCAGCTCTGGCAAAGCAGGGCGCGATGGTAGAAGACGCCTTGGGCAAACGAGACTGGAAGGCCGTCTGCCGCGCGCTGTCGGAACTCAGCGGGGCGATATCCGGGTTTTTCGACGGAGTTATGGTGATGGACCC
>JAISQC010000214.1 GCA_031274465.1 Synergistaceae bacterium
GCGTTGAACTTCCAACCGTCGTTGTGTTTGTATATCTCGCACACGACCAGCGCCGTCTCTATCGAGAATTCCTCCATCAGGTCGAAGCGCAGGACAGGCTCTCCCGTCTTGTCGGACGCGCTTGTCGTCTTGTCAACGTGGACGAACGCGTTCGAGACCTGCCCGAAATTCTGCCGGCGGGCTTCGGCCGCGTGGATGGTGACGCAGACGGCGATTTTCTTGATGTCATCCGGGATTTTCGTGAAATCGATCAATATGACCTCGTCGTCGCCCTCGCCCGCTCCAGTGCGGTTGTCCCCTGTGTGGGTGACCGAGCCGTTCCGGCCTTTCAGGTTGTTGTAAAATACGAAATCCTCTTCTTTGTTCGCCTTGCCGTTTTCGCCGAGGAGAAAGCAGGACACGTCGAGGTCGAAATCGTTTCCGCCGTCGTATTTGTTGGTGTCCCACCCAAGCCCAACGATGGCCGTCTTGATGGAGCTGTCCAGCGTGACCCGCTGGCCTTTTTGCAAGTTGATAGCCATACTGACGCCTCCTTCTACCTGTACATGGCGACCAGGCTGTCCACCCGGCTCGCCTCCTTGACCGGGGCGCCGACGGCGCTGAACTTCCACTCGCCCTGGTATCGGTATATCTCGCCGACCACCAGCCCGGTCATCCCGTCGTAGTTCTCAGACAGGTTGTAACGGCAGATCTCGCTGTTTTTTGCCGAGTCCACCAAGCGTATGAAAGCGTTTTTTATCATGCCGAAGTGCTGTTTCCTCGGCTGCGCCTCGTAGATATTGACAACGAAGACGATTTTGCCCACCGACTGCGGCAGCGAGGCGAGGTCCACGAATATCTCCTCGTCGTCTCCCTCGCCCTCCCCGGTGAGGTTGTCGCCCTGATGCACGACCGCGCTGCTCTTGTCCCTCAGGTTGCCGTAGTAGACCAGCTCCGTGGCATGACCGCTTTCGTCGCAGAGTATCGCCGAGGCGTCGCAGTCGATGGCCTGGGGGGCGGACTTGAACATCCCGAGCAGGCCGCCCGTGCGCTCGGCCTCGTCCCACCCCAGCCCGACCATTATGGAGCGCAGCCCGGAATTGCCCTTGGTGAGGTCGATCTTCTGCCCCTTTTGCAGGTTAACCCCCATTTCGTCTCCTCCTTCCTTGCTCTATGCCCCGGCGCCGCCCCGGACCGTGGCGGGGGAAGCCAGTGGCCTTAGCCCCTTGTCACCAGCTTGCGCGCGATGTCGATCGGCACTATCGAGGCCGCGCAGATCACGACTGCTATCCATTCCTTGGGCACCAGCCCATAGCAGCCCAATATAGGGCCGCCGAGATAAGTCATCAGGACCTGTATCACTACGATCAGGGCGATCACGCGCAAAAACCCCCGGTTCTGGCCTATATGGTCGAAGAGGTTGATTCGTTCCGTCCTGGCGTTGAAGGCGTTGAAGGCCGCGAGGAGTATGTAATACGCGAAAAACCCCGTCATCAGGTAGCGTCTCGCGTCGTCGGGGCTCACGCCCGCCCCGCCCGGGTCGGAGTATGCCCTGAACCAGCCTCCCGCGACGTCGGATTTCAGCAGGAACATCCCGACAGCGAAAGTCCATAGCGCCCCGGTGAGGATGGCGCTCCACATGTACCTGTTGACGATGCTCTCCTCCCTGCGCTTCGGCAGTTCCCGCATGAACCGCGCGAGCGCCGGCTCCCCTCCGAAAGCGAGCGCCGCGAGGGTGTCCATCACGAGGTTGACCCAGAGTATCTGCGTTATCGTGAGCGGGTTCGCCATCCCGAGGAGCGGGGCGACGAACGACAGGATGACGGCGCTCACGTTGATCGTGAGCTGGAATATGATGAACTTCCTGATGCTGTTGAATATGGTGCGCCCGTATAGGATGGCCTTGTCTATGGAGGCGAAGTTGTTGTCCAGTATCACGATGTCGCTCGCCTCCTTCGCGACCTCGGTGCCGCCGCCCATCGCAAAGCCCACGTCGGCCTTCTTGAGGGCGGGGGAGTCGTTCACCCCGTCGCCGGTCATGCCGGCCACCAGCCCCAGTTCCTGCGATATTCGAACCAGCCGGCTCTTGTCGCTGGGGAGGGCTCTCGCGACGACCTTGATCCTCGGGAGGGATTCTTTTATGTCGTCGTCGGTCATCTTCGCCAGCTCGTCGCTGGACAGCACGATGTCGCCGTCATCCGAGAGGATGCCCGATTCCCTCGCTATGGCTATCGCGGTGTCGCGCCTGTCTCCAGTGATCATGACCACCTGCACCCCGGCGTTTTGAACCTCCCTGATGGCAGGGACGGCCTCGGGCCTCACCTCGTCGCGGATGCCTATTATCCCGACCAGGGTCCAGTCGCCCTGCGGCAGGGAGTCCCCTTCGATCCGCGACGGCGAAGTGGCGAAGGCTAGCACCCTGATCGCGCGTTTTGCGAGGTCGTTGATCTTTTCCTCGACGATTTGGGTGACCGGGATTTTGCCGCCCTCTTCGTCGTAGCAGTCCTTGCAGCGGGGCAGTATCTTTTCGGGGGCGCCCTTTATCAGTGTGAGGGAACACTCGCCCTCGACGGTGCTTGCAGAATACTTGCTCTCGCTGTTGAACGGTATCGAGGCGGTTTTGGCTACGTCGAATTCTCTCGATATCGATTCACCGTAGCTCAGGATGGCACGCTCGGTCGCGTTGCCGCCTATCGCCCTCTTTTCGCGCCCGGTGCCGGATATCACGGCGTCCGTGTTGCAGTGGATGCAGAGCGATAGCACGCGGCCAAGGCCCTCTTTGATGCTTTCCGGCCTGTCGTATGCCTTGCCGCTCCCGTCCACGAACGTGACCGCCTCGAGCTGCCCTTTCGTGATGGTCCCGGTCTTGTCGCTGAACAGTATGTTGAGGCTGCCGGCCGTCTCTATCCCTATGATCTTGCGGACGAGCACGTTGTCCCGGAGCATCTTGCCCATGTTGAGGGCGGAGACGAGGGCTATCATCAGAGGCAGCCCTTCAGGGACCGCCATGACTATTATTATGACCGCCAGCATCACGGCGTGGACGACGTCGTTCAGGACGGCCATCCAGTTCGAGCAGTACCGGATTATCAGCGCCGCTTCGAAAGAGTTGGCGAGGACTATCCTCTGGAACAGGAAAGCGAGCGCTATAGTAGCCCCGCCTACGTAGCCGAACATGCTTATCTGCTGCGCCAGATGCCCGAGCTTCACCTTGAGGGGAGAGTCCCTGTCGTCCTCCTCCTGAAGCTCGCTCGCTATCTGGCCGTACACGGTCTTGTCTCCGACCGAGCGGACTTCCATCACCCCGTTGCCCCCGCAGACCACCGAGCCCCTGAATAATTTGTGCTGGTTGAGGAAGTCCATGCCGCCCTCGTCATCGCGGTAATCAGCGCCAGCCGGGGTTTTGGGCGCTTCGGCGCTTTCTCCGTTCAGCGCGGACTGGTCGGTCTTTATCGAGCCTTCGAGCATCACCCCGTCGGCCGGGACCTTGTCCCCGCTCTGAAGCAGGACGCAGTCGCCCGTAACTATGTCGTCTATCGGTATGTCCGTGATGCCGCCGTCCCTGTAGACCTTGCACTTTATCTTGGAGGCCTCTTCCTGGAGTTTTTGGAAGGCGTTCTCGTTGCTGTACTCCGAGTACGTGGAAACGGATGTGGCTAGCAGGACCGCCACCGCGATCCCGACTGATTCGTACCACTCTGTTTGCCCGAGGAACACGAAAACGATGTTGATGACCAGCGCCACGCACAGTATCCTGATCATCGGGTCGCCGAAGTTGCCTATCAGCTTGCTCCAGAAACTCTCGCTCTCCACCTCGGTCAGCCGGTTGTCGCCGTATTTCGCCTTCGATTCCTCGACCTGCTCGCTGCTCAAACCATAAGAAGCCATTTCATCACCTTCTGAAGTTAATTGCCCCGTAAATTTCCGGGGAGCCTGAAAGACGCATGGCGACGCATTTATGCGTTTACGGGTGATTATAGCGCATATGGCGGATGCTATCCAACATTATGCGCACCGAGGCGCGAAAATATATTATAATCCGACGCGAGGGGTGCAGGACGGCCTGGAAGCGCTATGCCACATGTACGGCGTGAGCGTGTTTTTAAAGAATTTGCCAGTTTGAAACTGGTGCGAGGGAGGGGAGTCGAACCCCTACGCCTGAGGCACGAGATCCTAAGTCTCGCGTGTCTGCCAGTTCCACCACCCTCGCACGGACGTGAGTTTATAACGTTTTTTCCGGCGAGTCAATAAAAGCCCTCGCGCGCCAAACCACAGCTTCAAGGCCGTGGGTTCCACCCACACCCGCGCCTGAACCATTCCCCCGGACCCTCTTTAATTATATTTTCCTTCACCTTCAGGTGAAAGAAAATATTTGATGGAGGTCAAGGAGGTTATACCTCCTTGCGGAGTTTGAGGCAGAGCCTCAAGGCCCTGCCTGTGGTTTGCGGGTCACGCCGTTCCAAGCGGGACGTCAGCAAATGGACCGGGATGAAGTTTCGTGCTATGATGCGGTTGAAGAAATGACTGGAGGTGACGTCGTGGTTTCAGATGCTGGATGTGCTCAGACGAGGCGGAGGTGCGCGCTCGTTTTGCTCGCGGTGTTGCTCGTGCCTGGCGCCTGCATAGCGCTCGTTTCCTCCAAGGCGCATTCGACCGACTTGTTGAGAGACGACGGCGTCTGCTCTTATATCAGCGTCATGGACATCTCGGATAATTTGATGGCGTCTGGGGAGGACAGCCGCGCCAGGGCGCGCGGACGTATTCTCCTGGCCCTTCGCAGGAACGCGGTCGCGGTCGTGCCGCATTTCGGGTTTTTCCCATTCAGTGACGCCGAGCCGTGCCGTTTGGATGCTGCAAGCCCCCGGGACAGGTACGGGTCGGGGGTTCACGGCGCCGGCATGGTCGCCAGGAAATAACTTCAAGGGGCGTCAGGCCAACTCACGCGTGTTTTCCCCGTTTTTTGAAAGATGACGCGATGCCCGCTGTTGCGCGGGCATGCGCGATTGTTTTCAGGTTTTTGGTAAAGGAGGTCTGACATGGCTTTGCTGCATGTGGGGCTCGATATAGGTTCGACTACGGCGAAGGCTGTGGTGCTGGACGAGGATGACCTCCTCGTGCACAGCAGCTATCGCAGGCATTTCGCCGACATACGCACTACGGCCCGAGGGATGATGGGCGAGCTGAGGGATCGCTACAGCGGCTCTATGATAACCATGGCGGTGGCGGGGTCCGGTGCCATAGCGATCGCCGAAGGGATGCACGTCACGTTCGCCCAGGAGCTGATCGCATGTCGGGCGAGCGTGGAGAGGTACCTCAAGGGCGTGGACGTGAGCATAGAGCTCGGCGGCGAGGACGCGAAGCTGACGTTTTTCGACCCGTCGGGCATAGACCAGAGGATGAACGAGACCTGCGCCGGCGGCACCGGGGCCTTCCTCGATCAGATGGCGGCGCTGCTGGGCACCGACGTGGCGGGGCTTAACGAACTCGCCAAAGGGTACCGCACCATCTATCCGATAGCGTCGCGCTGCGGCGTGTTCGCCAAGACCGACATCCAGCCCCTTCTCAACGACGGCGCCTCCAGGGCAGACATCGCGGTGTCGATATTTCAGGCAATAGTCAATCAGACGATAAGCGGTCTGGCCTGCGGGCGAAAGATAGCCGGGAACGTGGCTTTCCTCGGGGGGCCGCTCTATTTCCTGTCGGAGCTGCGGAAGCGTTTTGCGCAGACGCTCGGATTGAAGGACGACCAATGTATTTTTCCGGAAAACCCGCACCTTTTCGTAGCGATCGGGGCGGCGATACTCGGCAAAAGGAGCGGCCCGGTGGATCTGGGGAAGCTTCAGAGCAAAGCCGCTGTGTTTTTCGCGCGCGGCGGTCAGGGGGCCGTCAATGTCCTTCCGGCCCTTTTCGCGGACGAGGACGCCAAAGCGGAGTTCAAAAAAAGGCACGCGGCGAACGCCGCAAAAAGGGCGAGCCTGCGCGATTATTCCGGGCCGGCGTACCTCGGCCTCGACGTGGGCTCCACCACGACAAAGGCCGTGCTGATGGGTTCGCGGGGGGAAGCGCTCTTCACCCGCTACCGCCCGACCGGCGGGGGTGAGCCGATACGCACCGTCCGCGAGCTCTTGGCGGAACTGTACGAAGAGCTGCCCTGCGGCGTCTCGATCAGGCGAAGCTGCGTCACCGGCTACGGCGAGAAGCTGGTCAAGGCCGCTTTCGGCATAGACGTAGGGGAGGTCGAGACCGTCGCTCACGCCGTTGCGGCGCAATTCGCGCTGCCCGGGGCGGATTTTGTCATAGACATAGGCGGGCAGGACATGAAATGCTTGGGCTTGAAGGATGGCGTCATCAACAGGGTTTTCCTGAACGAGGCGTGTTCCTCTGGCTGCGGCTCCTTCCTGCAGAGCTTCGCCGAATCGCTTGAGATGTCCGTGGAGGACTTCGCCGTATGCGCGGAAACTTCACTGATGCCCGTCGATCTCGGCTCGCGCTGCACTGTATTCATGAATTCGCGCGTCAGGCAGGCTCAAAAGGAGGGGGCGAGCGTCTCCGACATCTCGGCCGGCCTCGTGTACTCCGTGGTCCGCAACGCGCTCTACAAGGTTTTGAAGATTCGCAGTTTCGACGATCTCGGAAAGCGCATCGTGGTGCAGGGCGGGGCGTTCAGGAATGACGCCTTGCTCCGCGCATTCGAGCTGGTCACGGGCAGGGAGGTCGTGCGCCCCGAATTGTCGGAGCTGATGGGCGCCTTCGGTGCGGCGCTGATCGCCCGGGACTCGGACGGAGCTGGCGAGAGCGCACTCATCGGGCGCGCCGCGCTTAAATCGATGCGCGCTGCGACTGGCACCTCCCGCTGCGGGGGCTGCGGCAACAGGTGCATTTTGACCAAGACGCGTTTCGACGACGGGCGGTCTTACGTTTCAGGCAACCGGTGCGAGCGGGGCGCTGGGCGGGCAATTGCCGCTGGTGGTCGAGACGCCCCCCCCAACGTCTTCGAGCGCAAGTATAAGAGGCTGTTCGACGCACTCGAGCCGCTGCCGCTCGAGGGCGCGCCGCGCGGCGTGATAGGCATTCCCCGCGCGCTCAACATGTATGAGAATTATCCGTTCTGGTTCGCGTTTTTCACTGCTCTGGGGTTCAGGGTCGAGCTGTCGCGCGAACGCCCGGACGACTCGCTTGGCATAGACACCATACCCTCCCAGACCGTCTGCTACCCGGCCAAATTGGTTCACAGGCACCTGCTCGACCTCCTCGGGCAGGGGATAAAGAGGATTTTTTACCCGATAATACTGCGCGAGGTGCGCGAGTTTGCCAGCTCGCATCAGAACTTCAACTGCCCGGTCGTGTCCGGGTATCCCGACGTGGCGTTTCTCAACATAGACGAGCTCAGGGAGGGCGGCGTGGAGTTTTTATGCCCAGCTCTCCCGATGGAGACGCGCTCCCGCAACCCCGCGATGGAAAGAAGGCTTTACGAGGAGACGCTCCGCTTCGGAGTGACGAAGGAAGAGGTGAGGCGGGCCTACGGCGAGGCGAGGAAGGCGCAGGAAGATTTCAAGAGCGACGTGAGGCGTTTTGGCGACGAGGCCATCCAATACCTTGCGGCAACCGGCGGGGTCGGGATCGTCCTCGCCGGGCATCCGTACCACCTCGACCCGGAGGTCCATCACGGAATCCCGGAGCTCGTGCGCGGATACGGGGTCGCGGTCCTGACGGAGGACTCGATATGCCATCGCGACGCCGGGGAAGACGCTCTTTACGTCGTTGACCAGTGGACATACCATTCGCGCCTGTTCAGAGCCGCGTCCGTGGTGGCGAAGCACCCCGATTTCAAGAACGTGCAGATGGTTCAGCTCAACTCCTTCGGGTGCGGGCTCGACGCCATAAGCTCGGATCAGGCGTCCGACTTGCTGGAGCGCCACGGGAAGCTGCACACGCTGATAAAGATCGACGAGGGGAAGAACAACGGCGCGGTCAACATAAGGATAAGGTCGCTGCTCTCATCGGTGAGGATGAGGGAAAAGTGCGGGGTGCCAGCCGGGTCGGGGCGCAACCCCCAGCCGCGCCGCGCGGCGAAAGCGCCCCTAGGCGCGCGCACCGTCCTCTGCCCCCCGCTGTCGTCGCACCACTTCCAGCTCCTCGAGGTCGCCATGAGGCATTCGGGGCTTGATTTCCGGGTATTGCCCGAGGGCGGGCGCGAGTCGGTGGAGCTGGGGCTGCGCTACGTAAACAACGACTCCTGCTATCCCGCGATGGTGGTCGTGGGGCAGTTTCTGAAGGCTCTGCAAAGCGGCTCGTACGACCCTGATTTCACGGACTGCTTTTATGCCCAGACCGGGGGGGCGTGCAGGGCGAGCAATTACGTCCCGCTGCTCCGCCGCGCGCTGGACTCGGCAGGCTTCGAAAGGGTCAGGATCCTTGCGGCGAACGCGCAGGGCAACGTCGGCGCCGAGAAGTTTTCCATTTCGGCCGGCGTTCTGTGGAGGTCGCTTTTGGCCATGCTCTACGGGGACATGCTGATGAGGCTTCTCTATAGGACCCGCCCCTACGAGCTGAATCGGGGGAGCGCCGACCTGCTGTACGGCGAATGGGTGAAGAGGTGCGGCGTCAATGTGTCGCGCGGTAGCCTGAGCCAATTCAGGCGCGACCTGGGCGATATGGTGCGCGGGTTCGCCGCGCTGCCGATAGACCCGGCGTCGAGGCCCAGGGTCGGCATAGTCGGCGAGATACTGGTGAAGTATCACAACAGGGCGAACGAGCGCCTTGTGGACGTCATAGAGAGCGAGGGCGGGGAGGCGGTGGTGCCCGACCTCTCGAACTTCCTGCTTTATTGCCTGTTCGACCCGGTGTTCGCGCACAAAAAGCTTTCCGGCGCGTTGCGCGGCAGGATATTTGGCGAGATGGGAATAGAAGCGCTGGAGTTTCTGCGGCGCCCGATGAGGCGCGCGCTCGCCGGCACCAGGTTCGGAAACATTCACGGCATCCGGGGCATGGAGGCCAAAGCCGAGACAATGGTAAGCGCTGCGAATCAGGCCGG
>JAISQC010000268.1 GCA_031274465.1 Synergistaceae bacterium
GGCGATTCGCCCTCTATCATCGCCTTCAAGAGGCAGAAACAGGACAAAAGCATTATTATGGCAAAGGGGAAAGCGGCTATGATCGAGCACGCCTGGAGGGCGGAGAGCCCACCGCTCAAGAGAAGGGAGAGCGCCATCAGCGCCTGTATCACCCCCCAGGCGAGCTTTTTCGCGTTTGGCGGGTTGAGTTCGCCGTTTGCGGAGAACATGGCCAGCACGAACGTGGCGGAGTTGGCGGACGTTATAAAAAAAGTGCAGAGCAACAGCAAGGCCGTTATCGACAGGGCAAGCCCAAAGGGATATTCGCCAAGCACCACGAAAAGCGCCGTTTCGGCGCTCTTGGCGGCTTCCTGGATCAACGCTCCGCTTTGGGAGAGGCCAAGGCTTCCAAACACCGAGAACCAGACCAGGGACGCGACGGACGGCGCCAGAATGACGCCAGCCACGAACTCCCTTATCGTGCGGCCTTTCGATATTCGGGCGATGAAAGTCCCGACAAACGGCCCCCAAGCTATCCACCACGCCCAGTAAAATACCGTCCACCCGCCAAGCCACGAGTTGTCGCCGAAGGGATTGACCGCCAGGCTGTCGGCAATGAACGAATTTATATAGTCGCCCGTGGCGCTCGTTAAAATATTGAGCGCCATGAGCTTGGGCCCGACGGCAAAACATCCGGCCAGCAAAATCGCGGCAAGGGCCATGTTGACGTTGGACAGCATGGCAATGCCTTTGTCTATGCCGCTGATCGCGGTCCAGGTATAGACGACCGTTATCGCCAGGACGATGGCAATCTGGGCCGAAGCGTTCGCGGGCAGGCCGAACAGATAACTCAGCCCCGCGTTTATCTGAAGCGCCCCCTGGCCGAGGGATGTGGCGATCCCGGCGACCGTCGCGAATATGGCGCATATGTCTATCGTCTTGCCGACCGGGCCGAGCACCCCTTTTTGCCCGAGCAGCGGGAGAAATACGCTGCTTATCATCCCAGGCGCTTTTTTCCTGAACTGGAAATAACCGAGCGCCATCCCCAGAATGGAATATCCCGCCCAGGGATGAAACCCCCAGTGCATGAACGATTTTTTCATCGCCATGCGCGCAGCTTCCTCGTTCATCCCAAACGCGACGTAATGGCTCAGTGGCTCGGCCACGCCCCAGAAGACGAGGCCGATGCCCATGCCCGCGCCAAACAGCATCCCGAACCACGAGACATAGCTGTGCTCCGGGGTCGAGTCGTCGTCGCCCAGCTTCACTCCGCCGAATCTGCCGAAAGCCATGTAAAGCGCGAAAACGACGAACGCAAACATCGATGAGAGATACAGCCAACTGAAGTCACTGACTATTGCCTCAAGCAAGCCGTTTGCCGCAGCGGTGAGCGTTTTTGGAAAAAACAGCCCTACGGCGGCTACCGACGCGGTGACGGCAAGCGAGGCCCAAAACACACCGTTTTTTTTCACCCGGCGCTTCGCCCGCTGTTGAAGCAGGAGACGAAGTGCGATCCGCCTTCCACTCCCGCGCCTGCTATTTCCTCTAGCTCGGGGTCTTCGCGCTCGCACTCGGAGGTCTTTATCGCGCATCTCCCGGCAAAGCGGCAGCCTGCGGGCGGATTGACGGGGCTGGGCACGTCCCCCTCCAGGATGATCCGCTCGTCCCGACCTCCGGCGACGGGGCGCGGTATCGCCGATATAAGGGCTTTCGTGTAAGGGTGCGCCGGATTTTTGAAAATTTCGCGCCCACCGGCGAGCTCGACTATCTTGCCCAGATACATCACGGCTATGCGCGTTGAGACGTGCTTTACCACGCTCAGGTTGTGGGATATGAAGACGTACGTGTAGCCGAAGTCTTTTTGCAGGACTTTGAGCAGGTTGAGTATCTGTGCCTGAATGCATACGTCGAGGGCGGAGACGGGCTCGTCTAAGACTATGAACTCCGGGGACAGGGCGAGCGCGCGGGCGATGCCGATGCGCTGCCTCCTGCCACCGTCCAGCTCGTGCGGATACGCCCCGGCAAGGCGCCTGGCGAGCCCCACGGTGTCCATCAGCTCCCACACGCGCTTATCCCTGTCGGCGGATCTCGCGAACGTCGAGTTCACTATCAAAGGCTCCGCTATTATGTCCTTCACCGACATCCTCGGGTTGAGCGACGAATACGGATCCTGAAAGACTATCTGTATCTTTTTGCGTATGGACTTCATGCCGCCCTTCGATAGCTCCATTATGTTCACGCCTTCGAAATGCACGCTTCCCGACGTGGCGTCGATGAGCCTTATCATCGTCCGACCTAGCGTGGATTTTCCGCAGCCCGACTCACCGACGAGACCAAGCGTCTCGCCTTTTTCCACCGAAAACGACACGTCGTCCACGGCGTGAAGCATTCCTTCCTTTGTCTTGAAATATTTTTTCAGGGACCTCACTTCGATCATTGCGCCACGCTCCCAACCTCGGAGTTTCGCTTGCCCCTCAGCCAGCACGCCAGCAGATGCCCGTTCCCTACATCCTCCAGGCCGGGGGCGGAATTTTCGCACTCTTGCGACGCATGGGCGCATCTCGGGTGGAAGGGGCAGCCCTGCGGCAGACGGGCGGGATCGGGCATCAGGCCGGGGAGGGCGTCCAAAAGATCCCTGTCGTCGTCGATCCTGGGTATGGAGTTGAAGAGGCCTATAGCATAAGGGTGCAGCGCCTCCGTGAAAAGGGACTCGGTATCGGCCATCTCGACGATGCGCCCGGCGTATATTATCGCTACCCTGTCGCACGTCTCGGCGGCAATGCCCAGGTCGTGCGTTATCATTATCATCGAAGTGTCGAACCTCTCCTTGAGCCCCTTCATCAGGTTCAGGACCTGGGCCTGTATCGTCACGTCGAGGGCGGAGGTCGGCTCGTCCGCTATCAGGAGGGCCGGAGAGCACGCCAGGGCTATGGCTATCAAAACCCTCTGCCTCATCCCCCCGCTGAATTGGTGCGGATAGTCGCCCATCCGCTCCTTCCTTATCCCAACCAGGGAAAGCATCTCCTCGGCCCGCGCGCGCGATTCCCGCATCGACAGCCCCGAATGCAGGACAACCATCTCGGCGATCTGGCTGCCGACGCTCATGACGGGATTGAGGCTGGTCATGGGGTCCTGGGATATAAAGGATATCTTTTCCCCCCTGATCGCGCGAAGCTCCTCGCCGCTCGCCTTCATTATGTCCCTGCCCTCGAAAAAAATCTCCCCGCCGACCATACGCCCCGGCGGCGAAGGGACGAGCCGCATCAGCCCAAGCGCCGTAGTCGTCTTTCCAGCCCCGGTCTCCCCCACAAAAGCGAGGGTCTCCCCGTACCCCAGGGTGAAGCTCATCCCCTCTACCGCGCGCACCGTGGATTCCTCCAGCTCGTAGTGGATCACGAGGTCGCGGACGTCCAAGATATTGCCCTTTTTCCCTTCGGAGTTTTTCACCTGACGCCTCACCGCCTCAGCTTGGGGTCAAGCGCGTCCCTGAGGCCGTCGCCGAGGAAATTAAGAGACAGTATCGTCAGCATGATCGTGATCCCGGGGAAGAGCGTCATGTGAGGCGCCTCGAAGATGTACTGCCTGCCGCCGGACAGCATCGAGCCCCACTCCGGGAAAGGCGGCTGCACCCCAAGCCCTATGAAGGAGAGCCCGGCAGCGGAGAGTATGGCGTATGCCACGTCGAGGGTCGTCTGAACGATGATTGGCGCCATGCTGTTTGGTATGATGTGCCTGAATATTATCCGCAGGTCCCCGGAGCCCATAGCGCGCGCGGCTTCCACAAATTCCTGCCCCCTCACCGAGAGGACGGCGCCGCGCACTATGCGGGCGTAAAATGGTATCTGAGCGATTCCAACCGATATCATCAGGTTTACAAGCCCGGGACCCAGCGAGGCCGCGATGGCTATTGCCAGAAGCGTGGACGGAATGCCCAGAAGCACGTCCATGCACCTCATTATGGCGTTGTCGCAGAAGCCCCCGTAGTAGCCGGCGACGGCCCCGAGAAACCCACCGACCGACAGAGCCAGCCCGACCGCGACGAAACCGACCTGCAGCGACACGCGCGCCCCGTATATGAGGCGGCTTAATATGTCGCGCCCGAATTCGTCGGTGCCCAAAAGGAACTTCGCGTTCGGCGGCTCGAAAGCGTGCTCCAGAAATTGATCCGAGTAGCCGTATGGGGCGATCAGGGGCGCGAACGCCGCGACCAGCACGAGGATCGACAGGACAACGAAGCCGAATACGGCAAGCGGGTTTTTGCGCAGTCGATGCGCAAATTCGCCCATCATACCCCGGGAGGCCTCAACCGTTTCCGGACTCACAACACACACCCCCTCATTTGTAATCCGCCCTTATCCTGGGATCGACATAGCCGTAGAGCAGGTCCACGAGGAGGTTCACCACGCTGAACGCGAGCGCCACGAACAGAACCCCGCCCTGCACCACCGGAAAATCCCTCATCATTATCGCGTTCACCATGAGGCGGCCGACTCCCGGGATGGAGAATATCGTCTCCGTCAGCATCGCCCCACCGAGTAGGTAGCCGAACTGAAGCCCGCTGACCGTTATGACTGGTATCAGGGCGTTCCCCAGTGCGTGCTTCACTATCACGACGCGCTCCTTTTGCCCCTTTGTCCGCGCGGTCCTTATGTAATCCTGCCTCACTACCTCCAGCATGCACGACCTGGTCATTCGGGTGAGCATCGCTATGCTTCCCGTCGACAGAGTGACGGAGGGCAGTATCATCGCGCGGAACGATTCAAACCCGGAGGAGGGCAGCCAGCCCAGATTGACCGAGAAGAGGAGTATGAGGAGAAGCCCCAGCCAGAACGCTGGCATGGATATGCCGATCATCGCGAGGATTATCACCGTGGTGTCGAACATGGAGTACTGTTTTATGGCCGATATTATGCCAAACGGTATGCCGACGCACAGCGCTATCAGCATGGAGTATCCGGCGAGCTTCAAAGTCTGCGGGAAAGCCTCCATTATCTCTTCCGTGACCGGGCGTTTCGTGATGTAGGATTTTCCCACGTCCCCCCTGGTGACGGCCTTCAGCAGGAAATTTCCAAACTGGATGAAAAACGGCCTGTCGAGCCCGTTCTCCTGCCTGAACTGCCTGAGTGCCTCCTCGCCCGCTCGCTCCCCCAGCATCATCTTCGCGGGGTCGCCGGGAGTTATGTAAAGGAGCGTGAAGACTATCAGGGCTACTCCGGCCAGCACTGGTATGAGATATAAAATCCTCTTCAACACATATTTGACCAAAAAAACCGCCTCCCGATCATCGCGCGCCGCGCGCCACTCTGCCGTTTACGACCACGAATCTCGCAACGCTCCTGGCATCGAGCGGATCGCAGCTCCAGACGGCAATGTCCGCGTCTTTGCCGACTTGCAGGCTTCCCAGCCTGCCATCGACCCCGATATGCTCGGCGCCGTAAATCGTCACGGCTTTCAGCGCCTCCATGTAAGGCAAGCCCGCCGCGTTGGCCAGAGCCGCGCAGACCTTGAGGTGCTCGATCGGGATCACCCCATGGTCCGTTATTATGCAGACGTGCACGCCGGACGCGTGAAGCTCGGCGGGCGTAGTCCAGCTCTTGTTGCGAAGCTCCAGCTTGCTGCGCTCCGAGAGGGTCGGGCCGACTGCGGCGTATGCTTTTTTCTCAGCAAGCCAGTCCTTTATGAGATGCCCCTCCGTGCAGTGCTCTATGGTGTAGCGCAGGCCGAACTCCTCGAAAATCCTTATCGCCGTCGCTATGTCGTCCGCCCTGTGGGCATGGGCGGATACGGGAAGCCGGCCGTCGATCACCAGGCCGAGCGCCTCCATCGCGAGGTCGATCTCGAAAAATTCACCCTTGCCGACGGCAAACGGCTTTTTTCCCTTGTAATTCAAGGCCTTCACGAACGCGTCCCTCATTATGGCGGCGTTCCCCATGCGGGTGTAGTGCTGCCTCGTGCTTCCGAGGTACGGGTGCTTGGTGTTTTCCCCGAAAGCGGCCTTCATCGACGACGGGGCGCGAAGCACCATCCTGTCCACCACGTCGGGGAGGGTTTTCACTATCGCGCCCTGCCCACCTATCGTGTTGCCGCTGCCCGGAAGTATCTGAACGCACGTGACGCCCGCAGAGAGCGCGTCGGCAAACGCCTCGTCCGCAGGATTGATCGCGTCTATCACCCTCACGTGCGGGGTCACCCCGCTCATCATTTCGTTGCAGTCCTGGTCGAACTCGGGGTAGCCCTGGCTCGTTACCCCCAGATGGGTGTGGGCATCGACGAGGCCGGGAGTCACGACCATGCCGTCCGCGTCGATGACCTCCGCGCCCGGGGGAATCTCAATATCCGAGCCTATAGCGGTTATCACCCCGTTCTCAGCCAGGATGACTCCTCCGTCGATAACGGAAGGGCCGAGCCCCTCCGGTGCCATCGTGTAAATTTTTCCGCGTCTTACAGCTAACATACCACCCGCGCCCCGCGCTTAAAAATAGACTCCGCTGAAATCCTGCTCGCTGGTTGACAGGGGGACGAAGCCCTTCACGCTCTTGTTCATGCCTATCACGTTTTCGCCAACCTGCATGAAGACCATCGGCTTGTCCTCGAACAGTATCCTCTGGATGTCCTTGAATATCTTTTCGCGCTCGTCCCCGTCGGGAACCTTATTGGATCTCTCCAGCAGATCGTCGAGCCCGGCATTGTCGTAGTTAGTGTAAGTGTTGATGCCGTTTTGCGACGAATGGAAAGTGCTGTACATGGCGGGGCCGAAATCAGGCGTGGCGGCGTAGTACCCGACGAGGTACATGTCGTGGGTTCCGCCCTCGAGCGCGGTCCAGTAAGCCCCGCTCTCCATCACCTTTATATCGATGTCGATCCCGACGGCCTTCAGCTGGCTCTGCATGATGGTCGCGGTGTCAACCCTCTCCTTGCGGTCGTTGGTCCAGATCTCGCTTTTGAAGCCGTCTGGCAGGCCTGCCTCAGCCAGGAGCGCCTTCGCTTTTTCTATGTTGTATTCGTGCTGGTTGTAAGTCGCGTCGTAATACTTGGCGTTCGGCGGGACAGCGCCGTAGCAGGTCTGCCCGCTCCCACGGAAAACCGCGCTCACTATGCCGTTCAGGTCCAGCGCGAGGCTTATGGCCTCCCTGACCTTGGGGTTGTCGAACGGCTTTTTGGAGCAATTGAACCCGATGTAGAAAACCACGTAGTTGGCGTTTTTGACTATCGACAGCTTGCCGTCCTGCTCTATCCTGTTCACCGTGAGAGGGGGGATTGGCCATGCCGCGTCCACGGCGCCCGACTGAAGCTCTATCACCCGGCTGTTCGATTCGGGGATGGCCCTCAGCACGATCTGCCTCAGCTGCGGTTTTTCCCCGTGATAGCCGTCGAAACGGTCGAACGTCATCCTGTCGCCTCGCCGCCACGCGGTCAATTTGTACGGCCCGGTTCCGACTGGCTCGGACCCGTACGTGCCGCCGTTCTCCTCCGCGCTCTCAATCGCCTTTTTGCTGGCGATCCAGCCCCACGACTGCGTGAGCTCGCTCAAAAACGGGGTGAATGGATACTTGAGCCTGATGACGATGGTCTCGTCGTCTGTTTTCTCCACGCTCTGCACGCCTTCGTTCTGATAGTGGACCATCGCGCCCTTCGGGCCGAGCGCCCTCTGCATCGAGTACACTACGTCGTCCGCCGTGACGGGGTCGCCGTTGTGGAACAGCACGCCCTTGCGGAGCCTGAAGCTGTAGGACAGATCGTCTACTTTCTCGTAGCTCTCCGCCAGGCGCGGAACTACATTGCCGCCGCCGTCCATCGCGAGGAGCCCTTCGTACACGAGAAGCCCGGCTGTGTTGGAGTAACCGTCGGCCATCCCCACCGGGTCCATCGTGTTGGCGTCGGCCTGCGCTCCGATGACGAAGACGTCTTTTTCCGCCGCGTCCGACCCCACTGCGCAAAACACCAGCGCCAAAACCGCAAAAAATACCGCCGCATACCTCGCAAAACACCTTGTGTGATTTCTTCCCGCGTTCATAATTGCGAATTCCTCCTGACAATAGTTTTATTTTCGACCTCAAAATATAGGTTCAAGACAGTGGTTTCCACCCATATCCGCCGGGTGACCATTCCCCCCTTCCGGCCCGGAGTCGGTTATGATGACGACATCTACGGCGCAGGCGCCCTTATCGTACACGAACACAGGGTTCAGGTCGAGCTCGATCAGCGTATCTTTCATGAGGGACGCCATGTCGGAGACCGCCATGACCACGTCCGTCAGAGCCTCTATGTCCTTTGGGCTATCGCCCCTGAACCCCAAGAGGATCTTGGAGCATTTAAGCGATAGCACGAGCTCCCTCGCCTCGCCCCTCGAAAGAGGGGCGAGCGCGACGGCGGTATCACCGAGCGCCTCGACGTGCACGCCGCCGAGGCCGGCCAGGATCGCCGGGCCGAATTGCGGGTCCGAGGTCACGCCTATTATCATCTCGGTTCCGGGGTGGACCATTTTCTGCACGAGGACGCCGGATATTTCAGCGCCAGTGAAGTTTCTCGCCGCGTTATCCATGATTTTGCCGTAAGCCTCCGCAAGCGCGCCCTCCCCGCCGATATTCAGCGCGACGCATCCGGCGTCGGATTTGTGGAGTATGTCCTTCGACTCGATCTTGAGCGCCACCGGCCAACCGATCTCGTCCGCGATCTTTTTGGCGTCCTCCAATGTGGATGCCAGGCCGCAGGGTGGGAACGGAACGCCGAAAGGGGCCATTGCCCTCATCGCGCCGCGCGCGCTCATCGCATGTCGGGCGCCGCTCTTCGCCCTGGCCGGGATGGCGGGCGATAGGTTCTTTCCGCTGTGGTCGTACTTGATGAAGTCCGACAGGTAGCGCAGTATCCTGAAAGCGTAAACCGCCGGGGGAAGTATCGGCACGCCGCATCGCTCGAGGAGCGCGGAGTACTCCGCGTTTCTCGTGTTGCCCGCGAACGGGATCATTACCATCGGCTTCGACCCCTCCTCCCGGCTCACGGTCTCCATGGCCTTTGCCATGTAGCGGATGGCAGGGTCGGCGACGTCCTGAAGGAGGGTATAGCCCACCAGCACGGCGGAGCACGAATCGTCCCTCATCAGGACGCGCAGGCAATCCGCGAAGGCGGCCTCGTCGTAGGAGAGCGTGGCGGTGGCGTCCAGCGGGTTTGCAGGTGTCGCGTAGGATGGGAGCATGGCGGCGAGTGCGTCTTTGGTCGATTGCGAAAAATCCGGGAAATCGATGCCGTTCATGGCACCGACGTCGGCGCATATCCCGGTCTCCCCTCCGGAGAGGCTTACGCAGGCAAAACCGGCGCTCCGGGGGATGCGCTTCAATGTGGCGAAAAGCTGGGAGGCGTGTATCAGCTCCTCCAAGTCGTCCACCCTTATCACTCCGAATTTTTTGAACAGGGCGTCGTACACCCTGTCCGACCCGGCGAGGCTTCCGGTGTGGGAGGCGGCGAGCCTGCC
>JAISQC010000270.1 GCA_031274465.1 Synergistaceae bacterium
CGTTTTTGCTCACATCGAAGACGATAATGGGGCGCGGCTTCCCGCTCTACGGCATAAACACGGGGCACCTGGGTTTTCTGGCTTCCGGCGAAGCGCAGTCGGCTGTGCGGGACATGCGAAAAATCCTGGAGCGCGATTACTCCACGTTCCCCAGAATCCCGCTAAAGGGCGAGATCGTTCGCGACGGAAGATGCGTCCAATGCGTCTGGGCGCTCAACGAGGTAATGGTGGTGAAAAGTTTCGTCTCCAGGCCGATAGCCCTCTCGGTCCATATGGGAAACGGGAAGCTTTACAGCATTCAGGCCGACGGCATAATCGCCGCGACGCCGACCGGCTCCACGGCATACGCGCTCTCTGCGGGAGGTCCGATAGTGCATCCCGGCGTCAGGTGCGCTGTCGTCATACCGGTATGCCCGCACTCGCTTTACCCGAGGCCTCTTGTCATTCCCGACACGGAGGCGCTCAGGATAAAGCTCGAGTCTCCGGCGTGCGGCGCGCTCCTCTCCGGGGACGGGCAGGACAACATGGACCTCGCTCCCGGGGACGAAGTGGTCGTGACGTCGGACACCGAGAAAAAGATCGACGTCGTGAGCCTGGGCGATGAGACCTATGCCGACGTCCTGAGGGGAAAGCTGAACTGGTCATGATAGAGCGGCTCGAAGTGAGGGGAATGGGCGGCATAACGCGGGCCGATCTCGAATTCTCCGGGAACTTCATAGTCATAACGGGCGAGAGCGGCGCCGGCAAGAGCAGCCTTGTCCGGGCGTTTGAGTTCATATCGGGGAAAAGGGCGCAATTGTCCTCGATACACGCAGGCTGCGAAGAGGCAGAGGTCGTGGCCCTGTGGGGCGCTTGCGCGCAGGGAGGGGAAAGCACGGTCACAAAGCGTTCCGTGTCGCGTTCAGGCAAAAGCAGGTGCTGGATCGGAGGGGAGCTTGCCACGGCGGGGCAGCTTGCCGCGCGCGCCGCGTCAATGATAGAGATACAGAGCCAGTTCGCGCAGCTCAACCTGCTCGAAGGCCCCCGCCAGCTCGAACTCGTCGACCAGTGCGGCGGGGACGAGCTTTCCGCCTGCAAGGCCCGCTTGGGCGAGATGTTCCCTCAAATGCTGTCCGTCGAAAAAGAGATACTGGGCCTGAAAAAGCGCAGGGCGGAACTGGAGCGCAAGCTCGACGGCGCCCATGAGCGGATACGCCGCATAAAATCATTGGGGCTCTACTCAAATTGCGAGGCGGAGTGGAACGAGGAACGGGCCGCGCTCGAACGAGCGCTCGGCGAGGCCAGTAAGTACGAAGCTCTGGTTTTTCGCATGGATGGCGGCGAAACCGAAGTTGACCTGCTGGAGCAGATGGCCTCGCTCCTGCGCGAGCTGTATTCCGTCGCCCCGCCAGACCTCGCGCCCCGTTGGGCTGAGCTGGGGGAGGGCGGGCTGTCGAAGTTTCAGGAACTGTTCGAATCGGCCAAAAAAGAGCTGGGGACGATGAGCAAAGAGGAATTGGAGTCATCCCTCGAAAAAACGGAGTCCAGGCTGGGGTTGCTGCGAAAGCTGAAGAGGGAGACGGGGCGTGAATCCCCCGATGATCTGATTTCTTACATCGGCGAAGTGGACCGGGATGTGAAATGGCTGGCCGAGTCCAGCGGGGCGCTCGATGAGGCCAATGCCCGATCTGCCGCATTAAGGGCCGAAGTCGCGTCATGCGCGAAGAAACTGCGGTCGCTCCGCGAGAGATCTGCGGCGGATTTTGAAAAAAAGGTGAATCGTCACTTGCGCGACCTCGCGATGGATGATATTTATTTTTCCGTGGCGGTAAATAAGCTCGACAGGGTGCGGGCGTCTGGCGCGGAAAGCGCGGCGTTCATGCTGAGCCAGAAATCGCTTCCCCCGAACCCTGTGGCCAGGGTGGCGTCTGGCGGCGAGCTGAGCCGGATTCTGATAGCCATGCAGGCATCGATAGAGCCGAGCCGCTTGCCCGGCGTGCTCGTGTTCGACGAGGTGGAAGCCGGCCTCGGCGGCAGGACGGCGCTGCTTGCCGGGGAAAAATTGAAAGAGCTGTCCGGGCACTGCCGGACGATACTCATAACCCACGAGGCCACGATAGCGGCCATGGCGGACCAGCATTTCGTGGTGACCAGAACGGGAGACGAGACCGAGGCGCATGAAATTTCAGGGGAGGCCAGGGCGAGGGAAATAGCGAGGATGCTGGCTGGCTCCGAATCGCGCGAGGCAATGGAGCACGCGCGCTCTCTTTTGGGGGCGTGAGCGGGCTATAGCCATTCCTACAGGAGGTGAAACCTGACATGAGCGAAAAGACTGGTAAAAAGCTATTTATGTCCCGGCATTTCATCGGAGGGCGATCGCAAGTCGTCCCTTGCGAACTGAGGCGCTTGGCGCCCGGCGACAGGGACGAGGCTGTAAGGCTGCACTACAGGGCGACGCACGGATTGAGCCGTGAAATTTTCGTGCCGACCGAGGAGAGGGACTTGGTTCGCTTGCTGGGCGGCGACGGGGTTTCCATAGGCGTCTGGTACGAGGACAGGCTGATATGCATGAGGGCGGTTATGACCGACGGCGAATGGGTTAACGAGATGCTCTCCCACATGGATTTTCCCCCGGACGGGGAGCGCCGCACCGCATATACAGACCATTGCATAGTTGACAGGGATTTCCGGGGCAACAACGTGCAGTTTTTGACGCATTACGCCATAGAGAACGTCATGGAGGACCGTTTTGAAATGTTTCTCACTACGGTGTCTCCAAAAAACACCTTCAGCCTTCAGAACATACTCGGCTGCAATTTCGTGATAGTTGGGGTCAAAAATTTATACGGAGGCTACGTGCGTTACATAATGCAGAAAAAGCTCACCCGAAACATGCCGATATGGACCCACGGGCACTTGGTCATCCCTATATCGGATATCAAAAATCAAAGGGAGGCTTTGGACGACGGTTTTGTCGGATACAAGATGATACGCAAGAACAGGGGTTTTTCGGTCCTATACGCTCCGATGGCGGAGCGGCCTCCGAAAGGGTATTGGAAAAACATGGCGGCGGGAAGCTCCGCCAAATAAAAGAATATCTGGCGGTCGCCCAAGGTTTTTTTTGATCTCCGTAGATTGACGTAACCGGCGTTGCTGATAATATATATTCCGCGAGCAGATATGCCCAGCTAGCCGCATATCTGGCGCAGCGAGTGAAATGGCAGGTCAAATCATTACTTTCTGAGGGGAGTGCAGTGATATATGGCGACTCGTAAACCGGAGGATATTCGCTCAATCGCGATTGTTGCACACGGAAGCGCCGGAAAGACATCGCTCGTGGAGGCCATGCTGTTCGACAGCGGGGTTATAACGAGGATGGGCCGCGTAGACGACAAGAACACGGTGTCGGACTTCGATCCGGAGGAACAGAAGAGATCCATTTCGATCAACAGCTCGCTCTGCTCCTTCGAATACAAGGGGCGCACGATCCACGCCCTCGATACCCCGGGTTTTGCGGATTTCGTCGGCGAGCAGCGCAGCTCGATGCGCGTGACGGACTCTTCCATATTCGTGATAAACGGCAACTCCGGCGTCGAGGTGCAGACGCTGAAACTCTGGGAGTTCTCCTCGGATTTCAACAGCGCGGCCATGTTCTACGTGAGCCGGCTGGACAAGGAAAACGCGGATTTCGCGAAGTCCGTGGCCGACATACAGGCCAGCATGTCGAAAAACGCGCTGCCCATGTTCATACCCATCGGCGCCGAATCGTCATTCAAAGGCTTGGTCAGCGTACTGGACGGAAAATCGTACGTATATAAGGGAGATGGCTCGAAGGACTTCTCCGAAGGCGGGATCCCCGAGGGCATGGAGGATGAGGTCGCCTCCGCCCGCGAAGCGCTCGTCGAGAAAATCGTCGAGGCCGACGACGATCTCATGATGAGATACCTCGACGGGGAGGAACTCATAATATCGGACATCGCGGACGCCATGAGGAAGGCTGTGGCTTCCAGGCTGCTCTTCCCGATAATTCCGGGGGCCTCCGTGCCGAATATAGGCGTATTTCAGGTTTTGGACGCGATAGCTGACTATATGCCGTCCCCCTTGGACATGGCGCCGCGCCGCGCAAACAAGGGCGAAGAGGAGATCGAGGTCGCGCCCGGCGTGGACTCTCCGTTCACCGCGCTCTGTTTCAAGGTGATGGTCGATCCTTACGTCGGCAAGCTGTCTTTCGTCAGGGTGTTTTCGGGCCGGCTCACGAGCGACCAGATCCTATACACCGTCAACAGGAACGAGGAGGAGCGGATCAGTTCGTTCAGATTCCTGAGGGGCAAGGACGGCACGGATGGCAAAGAGGTAGTGTCGGGGGATATCGTGTCCATCCCCAAGCTCGACAGCGTCGTTGTCGGCGACACTCTGGGCGTGAAGGGGCAAAGCGCGCAATTTCCGCCGATAAAGTTCCCGAAACCGGTCTACAGCCTGGCGGTCTCGCCTAAGAGCAGGGCGGACGAGGACAAGCTCGGCAATGCGATCCGCAAGGTGCTGGACGAGGACAAAACCCTCGATTTCTTCAAGCACCCCGAGACGAACGACTCGGTTCTGTCCGGCATGGGCGACACGCACCTCGACATCGCGCTCTCGCGCATCAAGGACCGCTACAAGGTCGATCTCGAAACGGGCACGCCCAAGGTCCCTTACAGGGAGACGATAAAAAAGACCGCAAAGGCGCAGGGGAAATACAAGAAGCAGACCGGCGGGCGCGGTCAATACGGCGACGTCCATTTCGAGCTTTCGCCGAGGGAAAAGGGGTCTGGCGTCACATTCGAGGATAAGGTCGTCGGCGGGGTTGTCCCCAAGAACTTCATCCCGGCCGCAGAAAAAGGCTTGCGCGAGGCAGCGGCCAAGGGCGTTCTCGCCGGATATCCGGCTGTCGATTTCAACTGCGCGATATTCGACGGCTCGTACCACGACGTTGACTCGTCTGAAATGGCGTTTAAGATAGCGGCGTCCATGGCTTTCAAAAAGGCGTTCGTAGAGGCGGCGCCGATTTTGATGGAGCCGATAATGAACGTGGCAGTGACGGTGCCGGAGGACTGCGTCGGCGATGTCATGGGAGATTTCAACAGCAGGCGCGGCCGCATAATGGGAATAGACCCGGACGGCAAGATGCAGATCGTCAAAGCGCAGTGCCCTCAGGCGGAGACCTTCCGCTACGCCATAATACTGCGCTCAATGACCAGCGGGCGAGGCAGCTTCACGATGGAATTCTCCCATTACGAAGAGGTCCCGCCAGAAAACGCCAAGAAGATCATAGAGGCGGCGGAGCGCGAACGCAAGGAAGAAGAGGATTAGGGA
>JAISQC010000018.1 GCA_031274465.1 Synergistaceae bacterium
GCGATCAGCTACGAATTGGAAGACGGGGCTGAGACCGCTAATCAGCTTGCCAGCTCGATCCGTGAAAAGGTGGCGCTCGGCAAAAATTCCGTCGGATTCCTGTTTTGCGACGCCGACACGGATGGTGCCGCAGTCACCCGCGAGCTGAAAGGCCTGCTCGGGTTCGACGTCGCAGGCATGACTGCGCTCGCCGCGTTGGACTCGGACGGCTGCCACGAGGCGGCGGCTGTGCTCTCGGTGCTGACTGCGGACGATTGCAGCTTTCACGCGGCAGTCACCGATCCCTTGCTGGACGGCGCCCACGAGAGCAAGATCAAAGAAGCGTACAGAAGGGCCGCGCCGGTTGGCGCGGGGCAAGGGCAAAAACCTGGCGTGCTGTTCGCCTTCTGCCCTCCCGGGATGCCGTTTTCGGGCGACGCGTATCCAAACGCCCTCAGCGAGGAGGCGCCCGGGGTTCCGCTCATGGGCGGCGTCTGCTCGGATGACTATGATTATGGCCGCGCCCGGGTTTTCCTCTCCGGGGGCGAGTACAGGGACGCATTGATCCTTGTGAGCGTGTGGGGGAACGTGAAGCCGAAATTCGCGCTGAGGCACGTGACCTCCCGCTTCGCCGAGCGCATACGGCGCGTCGCCGCCGCCGAGGGCAATGTGGTCTACAAGGTGGGCGACGAGACGTTCGTCAAATACCTCGAGGGCTTCGGGCTGAAGACCGACGTGGACGACCCCCTGCTGGCGTTTACCTCCTACCCTATGATGCTGACGAGGGAGGGCGGGGACGAAACCCCGCTCATGAGGCATATTTCCGGGCTGAACCACTCCGATGGGTCGGGTTCTTTTTTCGGAGACGTGCCTGTCGGAACCTTGGCCAATATCTGCCTCGTCGGCAAGGATGACATAATCGTGGCGTGCAGGGACTCGATGAATGCCCTTCTGGAAGAGGCGGGCGATCATGGGTACGAATACTCGGCGATATTCTGCATATCGTGCTGCGGGCGCGCGATGATCCTGGGCTCGGAATCGGACGCGGAGGGGCGCGTGCTCTCCGAGATGCTGCCTGAAAATATCTCGCTGTCCGGCGCGTACTGCCTTGGCGAGATATGCCCGACGCGCTACGGGGGCGGAGTGGCGTCCAACAGGTTCCACAACTGCTCGATAACGTTCTGCATGCTGTAAGGCCGCAAGCAGCGAGAGAAAATGCCGTCTGACGATCTGGAAAAAGAATACAGGCAACTGGCAAGGCAGTTCAAGAAGCTCGAGAGGGACTACCGCGCGCTCTCTATCATGCACGAGCAGACCATGCGCCTCCATAGCTCGAACGAGGCCGCCAAGGAATTGTCGAATTTCTACAACCGGCTTCTGCTCAAAAATACGCCGGGCATCACGTTTATGCTCGACACGGACATGCTGTTCGTGCTGGGCAGCGAAAAAACCGTTTCGTTTCTCGGGTACGGCGACATGCGCGAGATGGTCGGCGTTCGCTTCGGCGCGCTATTTGCCGGGACCATGCCGGACGGGTGGATCGCAGACACCGAGAGACAGTGCCTCGGGGTCATCGAAAGCCGCAAGGCCGCCCATTACGACGAGCAGGTGGCGACGCGCTCGGGCGAGGAGATGGTTTGGCAGGTCTCGATAACGCCCGCGGAGGAAAGCGGCGGCGCGTGCCGCGGGATCGTGGCCGTGATGAACGACGTCACCGCCCTGACCAGGGCGAGGGAGCGCGCTGACCGCGCGAGCATGGCGAAGTCGGAGTTTCTGTCGAACATGAGCCACGAGATACGCACGCCGATGAACGCGATAATAGGGATGACCGCAATCGCCAAGTCATCGTCCGAGGTTGAGAAAAAAGACTACTGCCTCGGAAAGATAGAGAACGCTTCGATGCATCTGCTGGGCATCATCAACGATATCCTGGACATGTCAAAGATCGAGGCGAACAAGCTCGACCTGTCCCCAGTGGATTTCGGTTTCGAGAAGATGATCCAGAAAGTCGTGAACGTCATCAGCTTCCGCGTGGAAGAAAAACGGCAGTCATTGGACATCAGCATCGACGGGAACATACCGCGCACCCTGCGCGGCGACGACCAGCGGCTGTCGCAGGTCATCGCGAACCTCCTGTCCAACGCGGTGAAATTCACGCCCGAGGGCGGCGCCGTGAGGTTGAGCGCGATGCTGGCCGGCGAGGAGTGCGGCGTCTGCACGCTCCAGGTGGAGGTGTCCGACACCGGGATAGGGATCAGCGAGGAACAGCGGGCGCGGCTCTTCAACTCCTTCGCGCAGGCCGACAACAGCACGTCCCGCAAGTTCGGGGGGACGGGGCTTGGGCTTGCCATATCGAAGCGCATCGTCGAGATGATGGGCGGCGCGATATGGGTGGAGTCCGAGCTTGGACGCGGGTCTAAGTTTGCGTTCACCGTGCTGGCGGAGCGCGTTTCAGACGATATCGGACTGCTTGGCGCCGAGGTCCGCGCGCCGGACGCGCAACAGGGCGGCGAGGCCTGCTTCGAGGGGCGTCGCATGCTTCTGGCCGAGGACGTGGACGTCAACCGCGAGATAATGCTGGCGGTCTTGGAGCCGACCATGCTCGCTGTAGACTGCGCGGAAAATGGGGCTGAGGCGCTTCGCATGTTCACCGAGTCCCCGGACCTGTACGACATAGTGTTCATGGACCTGCAGATGCCCGAGATGGACGGATACGAGGCCACGCGCCGCATACGGGGCTCGGGCCTGCCACGCTCGAAGACCGTGCCCATAATCGCCATGACAGCCAACGTGTTCCGCGAGGACATAGAAAGATGCCTTGCGGCAGGGATGAACGGGCATCTCGGCAAACCCCTGAAAGTGGACGACGTCATGGCCAAGCTTCAGACGTACCTCGCGAAGTGACGCGCCGGAACGCCCTTGACGGCAACCGCCCGGCTTGCCCGCGAGCCTCATTGGAATCGGGTTGGCTTATGGGTTCGGCTGGCTGCCCGCCTTGAAGCATGCAACGGAATGTCCGGGCGACGCCTCGACCAGCTCGGGGTCCTGGTTCTTGCATATTTCCATGCAATAGTCGCATCGGGCCGCGAAGCGGCATCCCGGCTTGACGTCGATCGGGCTTGCCACCTCGCCCCTTATAACTTTCATCTGCTTGCCCCTCCGCGAGATGTCTGGTTCGGGTATCGCCTCCAGCAGCGCGTTTGTGTAGGGATGCTTCGGGTTGTCGAACAGCTCGTCGAATGGCGCCAGCTCGACGCATTTGCCCAAATACATCACCATGATTTTGTTGGAGATGTGCTTTACGACGCTCAAGTCGTGCGTGACGAACATGTACGTGAGATTGAATTCCTCCTGCAAGTCCATCAGCAGGTTCAATATCTGTGCCTGTATGGACACGTCGAGGGCCGAGACGGGCTCGTCGCAGACTATGAACTTGGGGTCTAGGGAGAGCGCGCGGGCGATGCCTATGCGCTGCCGGCGCCCGCCGTCGAGCTCGTGGGGGTAAGAGTTCGCGTACCGCCTGGCGAGCCCCACCATGTCCATCAGCTCGGCGGCGCGGTTGAAGGTCTCGATTTTGTTTTTGAACATCCTGTGTATGAAAATGTACTCGGCTATTATCTCTATGACCGACATGCGCGGATCTATGCTCGAATACGGGTCCTGGAATATTATCTGCATGTCATGCCGCAGCTCTCGCATCCGGCGCCTGTCGAATTTCGATATGTCCTGGCCGTTGAACAGCACTTGCCCGGATGTCGGCTCTATCAGCCGCAGGATCAGCCGCCCGACCGTGCTCTTTCCGCAGCCGCTTTCGCCCACCACGCCAAGCGTCTCGCCCGAGGCTATGCTAATGTCCACCCCGTCTACTGCGTGGAGCTTTGCCCCGCCCTTCAGCTTGAACAGTTTTCGCAGGTTCGCCGTCTGTATCAGCGGCATGTCCTGTCCGCTCATCTGCCTTGCCCCCCAACCGCCGGGGCTTGCCCGGCTCCGAACAGGTGGCACCTCAGCCTGTGCGAGCCCCTTTGGACTGTTTTCGGGCGGTGGGCTTCGCATGCGTCCATTCGGCTCTCGCACCTGGGCGCGAATACGCAGCCCGGTGGCAGATTGGAAGGATCCGGCATGAGCCCCGGGATGGGTTTCAGGCGCTTTGCCTGGGAATGCAGGTCGGGAAGAGAGTTGAAAAGGCCCGCCGTGTAAGGATGCCGGGCGTCTCCGGTGAAAACGTCCTCCACGGAGCCGGACTCTATGACTTCGCCCGCGTACATTACTGCCACGTCGTCGCATATTTGCGCCACTATCCCCAGATCGTGAGTGATGAGCAGCATCGCGGTGCCGAGGCGGTCGCGCAGCTCTTTTATCATGTTCAGCACCTGGGCCTGGATGGTGACGTCGAGCGCGGTGGTGGGTTCGTCGGCTATCAGCAGCTCCGGCTCGCACGACAGGGCTATTGCAATCACGACGCGCTGCTTCATCCCCCCTGAGAACTGGTGCGGGTACTCGAACCTGCGCTGGGGGATTATCCCCACCATCTGGAGGATGTTTTCGACCCGCCTGTCGATTTCCTCCTTAGGCATCTTTCCGTTGTGCAGCTCGATTGCCTCGGCGATCTGGTCGCCAACCGTCATGACCGGGTTGAGGCTGGTCATTGGGTCCTGAAACACCATCGCGATGCGGTTCCCGCGAATGACGCGCATCATGTTCTCGTCTATCTTCAAAAGGTCCTCGCCGTTGAATTCTATCTTTCCGCTGAGGATGCGCCCGGTGGTGGAGGGCAGCAGCCGCAGTATCGAGAGCGCCGTGGTGGTCTTCCCGGCGCCGGTCTCGCCGACCAGCCCGAGCGTCCGCCCCCGCCTGACGGCGAGCGACACGTCGTTCACCGCCTCTACAGTTTCGAGGTCGGTCTTGTATATGACTTTCAGGTTTTCTATGTCCAGAAGGATATTTTCGCCTTTGTTTTCCAACTTGGATGTGCCCTTTCGTCAGGGAGATGAGCCGCGCTGGTCGCGCGTCAGCTCTTCAAATGCGGGTCGAGCGCGTCGCGCAGCCCATCCCCGATTAGGTTGACCGAACATGCCGACAGCACTATTGCTGCAGCCGGGAAGATCAGCAGGTGCGGCGACGTGCGCAAAAAAGACCTCGCCTCCGACAGCATCAGGCCCCATTCCGGCGCAGGCGGCGGCATTCCGAGGCCGAGAAAGCTCAGGGTTGATTCATATAAGATGATCTTCGCCACGTTCAGGGTGGTGTTCACTATTATGACGCCCATCGCGTTGGGTATTATGTGCGTCGCTATTATCCGGGCGCTGCCCGCGCCGCCGGCCCTCGCCGCCTCGACGTATTCCAGCTCTGACAGGTTCAGCACCTGTGATCGGACCAGCCTGACGTAGTTGGTGAAATAAGCCAGGGTGAGCGCGACCAGCAGGTTGATGAAATTCGCGCCGAGCGCCACGACGACGGCCATGGTGAACAGGATGTCCGGCACCGACATGAAGATGTCCAGCGCGCGCATGATTACGCTGTCCACGGCTTTGCCGAAATAGCCCGCCACAGCGCCGAGGATGCTCCCCAGCAGGCAAGAGGTCATGGTGGCTATCACCGCTATGGACAGTGAGGTGCGCCCGCCGTGCAGGACCCTAGCGAACAGGTCGCGCCCGTAGGCGTCGCAGCCGAAAATGTGCCCGCTCGACGGCGGGGCGAGTTTTTGCGACAGGTTTTGCTTAGTGGCGAGCGAATACGGCGCTATCACGTCTGCAAGCAGGATGACCGCGAGCATCGCCACAAGCATGACCAGGCCGATGACGGCCCCCTTGCTTTTTTTGAAGCGGCGCCAGATTTCGCGCGCCTGCCCCTGTTTTTTGAAGGTTATCTCGGTTTTCCCCTTTTGCATGGAGGATCCTTCGAACGCCATCTGCCTTATTCCTTTCTGCCGGTCGTGTATTTCGCCCTGATGCGCGGGTCGATGAACGCGTAGGTGATGTCCACTATCAGCATAACTACCGTGAAGCATATTGATATCAGTATCGTCCCCGCCAGCAGGATCGGCTCGTCCTTGTACAGTATCCGGTCGATGATCAGGCTGCCGATGCCCGGGATCGAAAACATCTTTTCCGCGACCACGGCGCCGCAGATGAGCGTCCCGAGGCTCAGGCCGACTTGCGTGATGACGGGGAGCAGCGCGTTCATCAGCGCGTGCTTCCAGATGACCGTCCTCTCCGACGCGCCCTTGGCCCGCGCGGTGCGCACGTAGTCCTGCCTTATGGCCTCCAGCATCGACGACTTCGTGAAGCGCATGACCTGCGCCGCAGGGGGTATGGCTATCGTGAGGGTCGGCATTATGAAGTGGTAGACGGTAGTCGCGCCGAAAGACGGCAGCCAGTTCAGCTTCAGCGAGAATATGAAGAGCATGAGCAGCCCGAAGACGAACGCCGGGATGGCGGCGATGAAAAACGCGATGACGGACGGGATCGTGTCCCACAGCGAGTACTGCTTCACCGCCGTGTAGATGCCGGGCGGGATGCCTATCAGCGCCGACAGCAGCACTCCGATGAGAGCCAGCTTGATGGTGATGACGTAGCGGGGCCATACCTCGTCGAACACCGACTGTTTGGTGAAGTACGACCTCCCGAAGTCCTGATGCAGGATCATGTTTTTGAGATAGTTGAAATATTTTTGCAGGAAGGGGAGGTCGTAGCCCAGCTCGTGGTTCAGCGTATCGACGTCGGCCTGCGGGGCGGACAGGCCCAGAAGCGCCCGTGCCGGGTCGCCGGGCGTGATGTTCATTACCAGGAAGATGATGAAGGCGACTCCGAATATAGTTGGGATCAAAAAAAGAAGCCTTTTTAAGACGTACTTGTACATTGCGCGATCTCCCCCTATCCTGCCCTGCGGGCACTCCCAAAGCGGAAATGCCCGCAGGGCAGGGGTCTTACGCGTGAGTTGAGGCTATTTCCACTTGAAGGTGCGCACTTTGTAGTACGTGGGCACCGGCTTGCCTACGTCCAGGTCCTTCGCCCATACGACCCCGACTGGATCGTGCAGGCAGGGGAGTATGGTAGCAGTATCCATCACTATGCTCCACAGCTCGGTGTAGTATTCCAGGCGCTTTGCCACGTCCGCCGTGTTGACCCCGGCATCGACCAGCTCTTCGATGCGCTGCCAGTTGAAGGGGCTTGCCGGGTCCTTGTAGCGCACGACGTACATCCCGGTGGATTCGCTGTGGACCTGCTGGCGGATGTTGTTGTAGTCGTAGTTGCCATAGTCGGAGAAAACGCAGATGTCGTAGTCCTGAGCGTAAAGGCGCGGCGTGACGACCGCCGCCTCCATCACGGACACCTGGGCAGTTATCCCGACCTCCGCCAGGTTCGCCTGCAGCACCTGAGCCAGAATGGCCTTGCTGGCCGATGTCGCGCCGTACGTCAGGATCGTGCCTACGTCCACGCCGTCCGGATAGCCGGCCTCCTTGAGGAGCTCTTTCGATTTCTCGACGTTGTAGTCATATGTTTTGAATCCGCTCACAGGCGAGGTAGCCACGTAATCGGACGGCATGTACTGCGTCGCCTCGACGCCCCTGCCGTTGCTCACCGCCAGGTTGATGTCGTTTTTGTTCACGGCGTAGAAGATGGCCTCGCGCACCTTCTGGTTTGCCAGGATGTTGTTGTTCGTCGGGGACAGGTAGTTGATAGCCGTGAAAAGGATGTTGTTTCCCTTGATGAGAGCGTTGTTCTCCCCAGACGCCTCCGACAGGAAATCCCATTCCGAGAGGGGGACGTCCTCGAAATAGCCGAGCTCGTTGTTTTTGAAGGCTATGACGGCGGCGGAGAGGTCGTCTATAACGACGTACTGTACATTCTTTATCGCAGGAGCGCCCCTCCAATAGCCTTCGTAGGCCTGCATCTTCATTCCAGTCGCCACGTCGAATTCGGTCACGTAATAAGCGCCGGTGCCGGCCTTATGCGGGACAGTGCCGTACTTTTCGCCCTGCTCGGTGACCTCGCGCTCGCTTGCGATCTTGACGCAGAAGAACGTGTGGGCGATGGGGGAGTAAGGCTTGTTCAGCTTGAACACCACAGTCTTGTCGTCGGTTGAGGACACGTCCTCGATCATCGACGTCAGATAGTTGAAGCGCGAATTCTTGCGCGCCCGGTTGTAGCTGAAGACTACGTCGGACGCTTTCAGCGGGTCGCCGTTCTGGAACGTGACGCCGTCTATCAGCGTGACGGTGTACGTCATCTGGTCGTCGCTGATTTTTACGTCTTTCGCCAGCTCGTTGTAATAGCCGTTGTTGGCCTCGTCCATGCCGTACAGCCCCTCGAACATCTGATGCCACACCTTCATGTTCGACGTGTTCGTGGTCTGCTCCCAGTCGAGCGATGGAACGGCCCTTTCGGTGCGCAGTACCAGCGTCTTGTCCCCCTCGGCCGCGAAAGCCGTACATGAAGCGAGGACCGTCAGAAAAACGAAAACCGCGATGAGAACCCTTTTCACAACTACCAATCTCCTCTCTTGGTGCTTAATTTTTTGTGGCAAAATTTTTATCCGGGCGTTGCGTTCCCGGCAGCGCATTGCGTCAGAGGTCGGCCTGCGACTCGGCCATGGAGATGCCTTCTGCGGCCAGTTCTGCCAGCACCGGCTCGTAAATCTCGCGAATGGTGGGCCTGTGGATGCCGGGCGTCTTTATCTTCCCCTCCATGATGAACCTAGCGGCTATGGCCGGAGGGATGCCAGTCGTTCTCGCTATAGCGGTCCACTTCCCGGGCGTTCCGTAATCCACCAGCACCGACCTGTGAAGCCGCCTCAGACCGTTTGGGTATTGGGCGGTTATCTCGTCGTGCAGCACGATCATGTCCTTGTCTTCCGGCGACATCGTCAGTTTTTCCGCGAACAGCGCGGCCACCACGTCCCTTGGCGACATGGCGCCCGATGGCAGCGGCCTGTCGTCGAAGAACCCCATCCACTTCATCCTCATGATGAAAGCAGACCAGGGAGCGAGCCCGAATTTTTTGCACAGCGCCTTCTCAGGGTCTTTGTCCGAGCCTGCCAGCCGGGCCGTGAACTGGGCGAATGACGACCCGCCAATGTCGCGTTTTTCTGCGCCGAAAAACCCTATCGCGTTCATGTAGCAGATCGTCTCGCACCACCCGGGGTATCGGAGCGTGCCCCTGTATATGGATTTTGCCTCGGGGATGCCGTAGTCGTTTTTATACGCGGTCGAATCGGCGTTGGCGTACGCCTCGAACGTGGCTATTCCAGGCACGTCTATCAGATATGCGTGTTCGTAGGTTTCGCCGTCGGGCCATAACACCTCGCGCCCATTCTCCAAAATCCTGGCCGTCCTCCTGCTTGCGCCGATCAGGCTGGATGGCGCCCAAGAGAGCTTGTACCCCCATGGGTTGTCGTTGGACTC
>JAISQC010000041.1 GCA_031274465.1 Synergistaceae bacterium
TCCTGAGGGCCCTCGGCCGCGCCGACCGCCAGATTCAGAGCCGGTATCGGCAGGTCGGGCATGTTGGGGACGACTGCCGCCATGACCTCGGACGGCCAGGACGCCGCCAGGAAAATGGCTGCGGACACGCGGCAAATGCCGCGCAATGAAGCGTTTCGAAGAATTTTCATGCAAACGATACCCCGCTACTGCGCTTTATTGTCGTTTGGCGCCTCACGTGAAAACTGCGAGGCGGCCTCGTAGTCCTCCCACTCTTCCAGGCTCCAGCGCCCCAACACGACGGCGCCCGACTTGCCCGCGAAAAAAGCGATCACTTGCGGTCCCGTCCTGACTATGTACATCATGTCGCGCCCGAGGCCGCGGGCACCGATCACATGGATATGGCCGCGGGACGCGGACATGAGGCGCCCCGGCAGAAACTTCACGGCAGCGTACCCAAGGCCGCCGAGCAACAGCATCGCGAGCAGCATCCTCGTCAAATAGCCGGTGAAAGCGTAGTCGAACTCCGACGCGGCCGCAAACGCGCGCGGCGCGTGCAAAACCCAAAAAAAGAGCGTCAAGGCCACCCGTGACAAAAGCCTTAACGCCCGAAAACGCGCGACTTGCCGCAATGTGTCCATAGGCCTCGAGGGGCGATCAGGAAAGTGCCTTGCCCAGCGCCTCCAAAACACGGTCAGGCTGGAACGGCTTGACTATGAAATCGGCCGCGCCGGACCTTATGGCTTCGATGACCATGGCCTGCTGCCCCATAGCGCTCACCATGACCACCTTCGCCCCGGGATCGGCGGCTTTGATCTCTTTTACGGCAGCTATTCCGTCCATTTCAGGCATCGTGATGTCCATCGTAACGACGTCTGGCTTCAGCTCGCCGTACATTTGCACGGCAACTTTGCCGTTGTCAGCCTCGCCGACAACTTCAAAACCGTTCTTTGCCAGTATGTCGCGAAGCATCATTCTCATAAAAGCAGCGTCATCTACGATCAAAACCTTCGTCCCCATGTCTTTGCGCCCTCCTTGGATGCAATATCGCCAAAATTTTCGGTTTCAGCCGGCATAATCCGTCAAACTCCCATAGAGCGTATCCTCTCGGCCTTGCTGACTACCTCGGTCACCCGTATGCCGAAACTTTCATCGATGACGACGACTTCCCCTCTTGCTATGAGTTTGCCGTTCACCAGCACATCTACCGGCTCCCCCGCCATCTTGTTCAATTCTACCACTGAACCCGGCCCCAGCGCCAGTACCTCGCCTATAGTTTTCCGAGTTCTTCCTAATTCTACAGTAATACGCACCGGAATGTCGACTATCAAATCGAGATTTCCCAAAGAACCAGCAAAATCTGAACCCCCGAGCTGGGCAAACTCGACGGGCTTGACGTCTACGGGCGGCCCCTGCGGGCGCGGCGGCAGGGAGGGCTGCGCGGCTGCGGGAGCGGCGGCCGGCGCCCCTTGCGCCTGCGGGCGGGACGCGCCTGCGGGCGCCGCTTTTGGGGCTGGAGAGGGCGCCTCGCTGGACGCAGTCGCTTGCTTTATCTTCGCCGCAAGGTCGGCGGCGTTGGCTATTGGGAGGGCGATGTCGAGCGAGAACGGCTCGACTCCTTCGACGTTCAGATCGACCTTCCCGACCCATATTGGGGCGTCCGAGCCCTGGTCGGAGAACGGCAGCCATTCCGAGGGCTCATCGAGGCTGGAAGCGGACGAGTCGGCGGATAGGCGGACGCCGCCCAAAAGGCCGCTCAGGCTCGTGAGCGCCGAGCCTACCAACTGGCTCAAACCCTCCTGGGCCGCCGACAGGTACAGGTCGTTTGCTTCCGACGGAAGCTCCTTCGCGTCGCCTCCCATCATGAGGTCGGCGAGCGCGAGCGCCCCGCGCTCGCTGGTCAGAAGGCGGGCGGGCGCCGCGTCGAGGCCGTTTAAGACCATGGAATACGAGAACACCTTGCCCCCGTCTATTTTAGAGGCCATCTCGCCCTGCGGTATCTCGAACTGCTCGCTGCCCTCAGCCGAAACATCGCGCCCTGCGAGCATCCCTATGACGTTGCCGGCGGCGGTGGCAACTATCCCGGAGACCTCCTTGAGTATCTCGGAGTCCCCCTGGGACAGGCCGGTGCTGCCGCCGTTGCCGTTGCCGCCTCCCCCGTCGCCGCCCGAGAGAAGGGCGTCTATTTCATCCTGATTGAGAAACTCGTCGACCATGGCTATTCCTCCTCCTCGGCGGGGAGCTCGTCGTCTCCTATCACTTCCGTGATCTGCGCGGCGTAGTTCTTCTTGCGCAGACCCGGAGCGCATTTAAATTTCACCCTGTTCCCGACGCGCAGCCCCAAGTCATCCTTGGCGTTCCCGTCGAGCCTGACCACGTCGCCCGCCTGCATCTGGATCACGTCGCCGAGGCTGACTACGGCATGGCCGAGCTCGAGCGCCATCGACACCGAAATTTCCGTCATGCGGTCCGCCAGTATCTCCCTCACGCCCTCGGTGCTCTTCCTGCCGGTCGAGGAGAACCACTGCTGGGAACTCAGCTTGTCGATGAGGGGCTCGATTACGAAATAAGGTATGCAGAAGTTCATGATGCCCTGAACCTCGCCGATCTGTATCTTCATGGTGACGAGCAGGACCATGTCCGTCCCGGGGCAGACCTGCACGAAAAACGGATTGCTCTCCATGGTCTCGAAGCGGAACCTGATGTCGACCACGGTGCTCCAGCTCTCCTCGAGGTGCTCCAATATCTTCATCATGACCCGCTCCACGACGGTGCGCTCGATGTCGGTCAGGTCGCGGGGCTTGCGCAGCGGCTCGCCCTTGCCGCCCAGGAGCCGGTCGATGATGGCGAATGTCAGCTGGTTGTTTATCTCCAGTATGGCGCTCCCGCTCAGGGGGTACATCTCCAGTATGCCGATGACGGTCGGCTGGACGAGCGAGTGGATGAATTCGTCGTAGGCGAGCTGGTCGACCGCGACCACCTCCACCGAGACCATGGAGCGCACCATCGTCGAAAGGGACGTCGTGAGCGCGCGGCAGAACGACTCGTGGATCATCTGGATCGCCCGCAGCTGGTCCTTGCTGAACTTGTCTGGGCGCCTGAAGTCGTAAAGCTTTAAAGGCTTGTCATCCGCGCCCGGCATATTCGATATGTCGTCCCCCCCGCTGTTGATCGACGCCAGCAGGGAATCTATTTCGTTTTGCGACATTACCTCCGGTGGAACCATTACACTCTCCCCCTCTGGCGCATACGGCCCCTCGTCACTGCGTCATGAACTCGTCGAAAAGGACCCTGTTCAAGGCGACCTTGTCATCCACTCTGGGCAGAGCCGAATTGAGGCGCGCTTTGAGATCCTGCTTCAGCTTTTCCATGCCCTCGGTGTAGCGGACGCTGTCGTACCTCTGATCCTTCAGAGTCTTCAATATCTCGTCTTTCAGTATTACGGTCCACCCAGGGTCGGCGAGACGGACCGCGACATTGGGGCCCGACAGCTCCACCGTCACCCTCACCTTGATGACGCGAACCTCAGGGTCAGCCATGGTGGCGGTAAACTGCCCCAGATCCACCATGGGGCCCGGGTCTGGAACCTGAACCACGTTGGCGCTTTCCTCCGGCGCGGACGAAAAATACCTCAGGCCGACGAATACGCCGCCGCCTATCCCTATAACAAGGACGAGCACCCCTACTATTACCGTGATGAGCGTTCTTTTAGCCAATGCCATAAAACCATCTCCCAGCCGAAAGAGCTAACGCACCGAATGTTGCGACAGTATCACTATGTCTAC
>JAISQC010000076.1 GCA_031274465.1 Synergistaceae bacterium
GCGTGGACGGAGATCGACCCCATGCAGGCGGAAACGGCGTACGCTGTGAGAGGCATCGCGAGTCCGAATATATACGTCCTCAATAATGCTGTCACTCCAGTCCCTATACCCGTGTCCGATGTGCTGGACGAGTCCTCCGGCAATAAGAACGTCTTCGCGTTCGATCTGACGACGAAAGAGTGGAAGAGCATAAACAACACGAAAAACAGCCCCACGGCGCTTTCTCCGTCCAGCAATTCGGTCACGACGCAGGCCACCATCACGGCTTTCGGCGAGAGCATAATACAGTCGCACGACTGGGAGGACAAGTACACGGTCTACGACTCGCGCGGCAACCCCCAGACCATGGTTGTGGTCTTCCGCAAGGTGATGGACCGCCCGGCGGAGCCGAACGCGTCCCCGCCGATAGGTGCCGAGTCGGAATGGGACTGGTACGCTTACTACACCAACTCCGACGGCGAAGTGATGCCGCAGTACGGCCAGGGCGCCGGGACATTGGTGTTCGGGGACGACGGCCTGCTCAAGCGGACGTATTACTACGAGCCGACGCCGGCGACCCCCAGCCCGAACGGCACGAACACCCCGACCGCGCCAGAGTACAACTGGACCGTCGTGGAGAAGGTAATAGGCAACCCGCAGGACGAGGGCAAAGCCACAGGCAAAGTCGTGGCCGACTTCAACACCGCCGCAGCGCAGGGCAAGGTCGACGGCAGTGGGACCGCTTACTACTCGAACATGATAACGATGGACTTCCTCGGCAGCGACTACGCTAAAACGCTGGGCCTGACGGCGGACCCAATCGACGGGGTGACGAACTACGGCTCGCCCAGCACGACCAAGCTGAAGGCTCAGGACGGCTACGAGATGGGCGTCCTGAACGATTGGTCCGTCGGCGCCAACGGTGTCATAACAGGTTCCTACAGCAACGGGCGCAACCTCCCGATCGCGCGCGTCGCGCTCGCCACGTTCGCCAACCCGCAGGGGCTGTCTCAGGTCGGCGAGACGTGCTTCGCCGAGACGGTCAACTCCGGCATCGCCCAGATCGGCGCTCCGCAGACGAACGGCGCCGGCAGCATACAGGGCAACACGGTCGAGATGTCGAACGTTGATCTGTCCGAGGAGTTCGTCAACCTGATAAGGGCGCAAAGGGGCTTTCAGGCCAGCTCAAGGGTGGTCACTACGTCGGATCAGGTCCTCGAAGAGCTGATCAATCTGAAGCGTTAGCGGATGATTTCGCCGGGCGTTTGCTGTTTGGCGCGCCCGGCGGTTTGCGTTTGTATTATAATCTCCCCGTAGACGCTCTTTCATAGGAGCGGTTTGATGATAGAATTGACAAAGCTGAAGGGAGCGAAATTCGCGCTCAACTCAGATCAGATAGAAACCATAGAGGAGACCCCCGACACGGTGGTGACGCTGTTAAACGGGCACAAGTACGTCGTGCGGGAACGCGTGAGGGAGATAATTTCGCTGATAGAAAATTTCAGGAGAAATTCCTCTGGGCCCATCGCTCTTTAGATATGGGCAGAGCGAGGCGGGAAGTGCCCGGACATAATGAGGTGAGCCAGCGTTGGATTTAGCGTCGATAATCGGTCTTTCTGCTTCAATCATAGTGGTCATCTGGGGCATGGTCATGGGCGGGGACGTAATGGCGTTCGTGGACGTCCCTTCCATACTGATAGTCCTCGGGGGGACCATGGGGGCGGTCATGCTCGCCAACCCGATAGAGAGGACCAAAAACCTCGCCCAGATATTGAAGCACGCTTTCGTGAGCGAGCAGATCGATATGATAGGGCTGATCCAAACCCTCGTCAGCTTCGCGGAGAAAGCCCGCAGGGAGGGGCTTCTTGCATTGGAAGAGGACGCCGGGCAGCTCGACGACGAGTTCATGCGCAAGTCCATACAGCTCGTGGTGGACGGCACCGACCCGGAGCTGGTGAAATCGATACTGGATACCGAGATAGGGCTTCTCGAGGAGCGCCACAGCAACAACAAGGGCTACGTCGATTCAGTCGCCGAGCTAGGCCCGGCCTTCGGGATGCTCGGAACGCTGATAGGCCTGATACAGATGCTCGGCAACCTCGACGACCCGAGCGCGCTCGGGCCAGGCATGGCGGTTGCCCTCGTGACCACGTTCTACGGCTCCGTATTGGCCAACATGATTTCAATCCCGATAAGCAAAAAACTCGTCCAAAACTCGAGCCGCGAGATTCTGTGCCGCGAGCTGATGGTGGAGGGGATTTTGTCCATTCAGGCCGGCGAGAACCCCCGCATAGTCGAGGAGAAGCTGAAGGTCTTCCTGTCGCCCAAGATGCGCAAGCTTTTGGACGAGGGCAAGGAAGAGGCGTAGGCGATGGCGCGGAAGAAAAAATCCGACGGGGGCGGTGGAGGCGGAGCGCCGGCGTGGATGTCCACGTATGGCGACATGGTCACGCTTCTTTTGTGTTTTTTCGTCCTCCTTTATTCTTTTTCGACAATAGACGCAAAAAAGTTCGAGGCGATCTCGGTGTCACTCCAGAACGCCTTCAACATACAGCCCGGGGGGCCCAGCCAGACGAACTCGGCTTCTATCAAGGACGGGGCGCTCGGCGAGGGGCCGGGTGACGCGCCGCGCCCAACGGACTCGACCCAGACGTTCAATTCCAACAGTGTTTTGGCGTTGGTGCAAAATTCGCTAAAGGATGAGGACTTGGGTGACGAAATAACAATAGCGGTTAATGAAAGAGGGGTAGTCATCTCCCTATCGGAGCAGCTTCTTTTCGGCGAAGGCACGGCAAAGCTGCAGCCCGAGTCGCTCAGGATTTTGTACAAGATAGGCTCGGTCTTGAACAGTCTGCCCCACCAGATATCGGTGGAAGGGCATACGGACTCCGGGGTGCCGCTGCGGAGCATATACATCGACAACTGGGGGCTGTCGTCGGCCCGCGCGTCGAGGGTCACGGCTTACCTCAATGAGTCGATCAAAATTCCTCAGGACCGCCTGAAGGCGGTCGGATTGGGCGCATCGTCCCCACTGGTGCCGAACAATTCCGAGGAGAACATGAGGCTGAACAGGCGGGTAGACATAGTGATACTGTCGCAACATTCGGTGCGTTAGCTCTTTCGGCTGGGAGATGGTTTTATGGCATTGGCTAAAAGAACGCTCATCACGGTAATAGTAGGGGTGCTCGTCCTTGT
>JAISQC010000086.1 GCA_031274465.1 Synergistaceae bacterium
GAAACGTCTGCTCCCCTTTCGGCACGATGATCCTTCAACTGTCGTGCGAAAAAGGGGACGTGAGATGCGTGATCGAAGACTTGAGCGAAATAGAAGGGGTTAAAACGCAGATAATCGACCTCGACTAGCAGCTTGGGCTTGTTGATTTGGGTTGGGGCCCAGGTAGAAATTTTCCACGTATTCTAATATAATTTGGGAATTAACGAAGATGGGTGGTGCGTAAATGAGAAGAGGGCCGATTCGGAAAGAAAAGACAAGCGTTTTTGGAGCTAAATATATCATTCCCACGGTTTTTTTGCTGATAGGGGTTGCTGCCGCTTATGGCCTGGTATCTAGGGACAGAACGCCGGAACCGAGGCCCGAGCCGATAATAATAAGGCCTGAGGACATACCGCCGCTCGCCCCTATGTCTGAAGAAAACTCCTTGCAGACGATTCAGGGCATCTCGGACGGCGAGGAATTCGTGATGGCGATTCCGATAGGCGGCGCCGCGACCGGCGGCGGCGCCGAGGCCCCGCAAGACCAGTTTTCGGACGGGAAGGCGAGGGTCGCCGCTTACAAGGCCAATTCTTCGGCGCTGAAAAAAACCGTCGATCAATACGCGTCCTCGCGCGCCAATCAATGCGCCGGCGAAATTACGGTCCGCACCGATGACACGCCGCTGAACGTGAGGAGCGGCCCTTCGACTGGCAACCCAGTGCTGTCCAAGGTCGCGAAAGGTTCGAAGCAGGACGTCCTGCTGTGGGCGCCAGACGCTAAAACTCAGTCTGGCAGGTGGTTTCTTCTGGTGGACAGCCAGAAGAAAACCGTCAAAGGCTGGGTGTCAGGGGAGTATTGCGACACTTCCGGAGTGGTATTTGCGAATTAGGCGACCTCGCCTTAGCCTGTTTTTTTAGGGGGTATCGGATATTTTTAAAGGGCTTCCTACAAGCGAGAAGATAAAAATATTTGCGTCGTTGCTTGTCGTGGTTGTTCTGTTCTGCGCCGCGCTGGCACTTATTTCGCCAACATCCGACAAGTCCGGCGAGCGTCCGCCCGCACCCGAGCTAGTATTGCCCGTTTCCCCGGACATCATCCCTCCCCGTGCCGTTCCGGAGATCGCCTCTGCGGACAAACGCCCCGAATCGCTCCGTCCAGCGCCCGACATAGCGGGCGACGAGGCGGGCACGTTGGTGGTGATAGACAAGGCCTCGCATTCCATGGAGGTTTTGCAGGGCGGGCGCGTCGTCAGGAAATATGGCATAGCGGTGGGAAAGAACTCCGGCGACAAGCAGAGGGTCGGCGACATGCGCACCCCTGAGGGCGAGTTTCCGATAGTCCAGATACAGAACTCTTCAGGCTGGACTCACGATTTTCGCGACGGCAAAGGGCAAATTCAGGGGGCATACGGGCCGTATTTCATCCGCCTCGGCACCCCGGGATGGACTGGGATAGGCATACACGGCACACATGCGCCGAATTCGATAGGCACCGACGTGACTGAAGGCTGCATAAGGCTCAATAACAGCGACGTCGCCGAACTGCGCAAGATGGTGAAGATTGGAGACAAGGTAGTCATAAAGCGCTGACTCGTTTTATCCGCCCGGCGCCCTCAAAAGTTTTTCAGGCCGAAAGAAGCTTTGTTGACAAAGAGCCTGTAATGGCGCGATTCCGGGGGGATGTCGTCCGCATATTCCTCGGGCCACCCAGGGGGAGTGCCTTTTGTCACTATCCTGTCGTATCTGGTCTTGCCCCTCGTCAGCGTCGTCACGCGCAATATCCTTCCCCCGTCGCCCAGCTCGAACCTCACGTCGATCACGCCGGCCACTCTCGGCTGCCAGCCGCTCCCTGAGTGGTCGTTGGTGTAGAACGTGTACTCTCCGTCCCGCAATATCACTCGGCATTCCATCGCCTTCATGTAGAAAATAGCGTCGTTTTCCGGTATGTGTATGGTTTCGTCGGAGGATGCCGGCTTGTTCCACCTGAGGGGCAGCAGTGACCTTCCGTCGGCGAGCCTTTCGGGGATCCTGCGCAGCATCATGGGGTAGCAGCGTGGCAGCATCGATCCGAAAAGCACCCAGCTCTTCAGGGAGTTTTTGCCGTTCGGGCTGAGCAAGGGTGGTATCCCCGTCGCGATGACGTCAACCTCGTCGGCGGACGTGACGACCGTGCCGGTGGTTCGCACGGTCGTCCCAACGGCGTAGGCGATTTTGCATATCGCGTTCTCGCGCCCGCCCAAAGCACCCATGCGTTCCACGCTGATGGCGCCTTTCCAGTTAAAAGGGGCGCTGGTGGCGCCGAAGGCGCTTTTGAAGCTTTCGGGCCCGATTGGCATGCCATAGCCGCACAGATCGAGCGGCGCCCTCACGATGGCGAAGACCATCTCTGCCCTCGTCTGCGCCGCGTTGACGTCCTCCGAATTTTGCATCACGCGTAGCGGAAGGCAAAGGAGCGCCGCCAGGCCCATCATCAGCACCGACGCTATTATTGCGGAGATCATCAGCTCCGCCAGGCTGAAAGCGCGGTGCGACAGCCTGCTTGAGCGGTCGTGGGCGGATATTTTATTCATGCCGTTCTCTCCGTCCGTTAATTTCATTAATTGTTAATTATAGTGAAATCGATTATTGACCGTTTCGCCGATGCTGTAATCCGTAAAGAAGCTGCCATGCCTACATGTAAAAAACGAGGTTTTTGATGCCTTTCGCTCCAAGCGAGGGCGCGGCGCGATTAAAATTAATTTTAGTTGTTTTAATGAAAATATTATGACCTTTGGTAAGTTTTACCCCATGCCCAAACGTCCCGTTGGTTATTGACAAAATCAATATTAAACTTTAATCTTCTTTAATTGCGATTTGTTTGTAGCGGTATAGATGGGCGGGTTTCAAAGGGTGGCGTGCGATTGGGTCGAAAGGAGGGGTGCCTGGCCAGAGCTGGGTCGTTTTGAAGCGAATATACGCGAAGGGGAAATCGATATTGGACGAGGGCGTCAATTGCGGCAAAACAAGCGGTTTGCCTAAAATCATTTCAATAAAGGGTTTGCGAAAGTCCTTCGACGGCAACGAGGTGCTAAAAGGCATAGACCTCGAAATCGACGAGGGCGAGGTAGTGTCGGTCATAGGGCCGAGCGGCTCCGGGAAGAGCACGCTCGCGCGGTGCATGTGCCGGCTCGAAAAGATCGACGGCGGCACGGTGACTCTCAGCGGGGTGGAGATAACGAGCGGCGTCCACGACAACGGGGATATCGCGAGGCTGGTCGGGATGATCTTCCAGCAGTTCAACCTATACCCGCACTTGACGGTGCTGCGCAACATAACCCTTTCTCCCGTGCACGTCCTCGGCATCCCGCCTGGCGAAGCTCGCGAGCAGGCGCGCGAGCTTCTGGCGCAGGTGGGGCTGGAGGACAAGGCCGACGCACGTCCGGGCCAGCTCTCCGGCGGGCAGCAGCAGCGCGTCGCCATCGCGCGCGCGCTTGCCATGAAACCTAGGATAATGCTGTTCGACGAGCCGACTAGCGCGCTCGACCCGGAGCTGGTTGGAGAGGTGCTGGAGGTAATGGCGCGCCTTGCGCGGTCGGGCATGACCATGATGGTGATAACGCACGAGATGGGGTTCGCGCGCGAAGTCTCGGACAGGGTCGTTTTCATGGATGACGGTAATATCGTGGAGAGCTCCGCTCCGGCAGAGCTGCTCGCAAATCCCAGCCAGGCGAGGACGAGGCAGTTCCTGCAGCGCCTGTTGGCCGGCCCCGGGAAGGCCGGTTCGGGGGTGAGCGCGTATGGGTTTTGATTTTTCGCTCGTCATTCCGAGGATGGGCATGTTCATAGCGGGGGCGATGGTCACGATAGAAGCGTCCATGCTGTCGATCTTCTTCGGCGCGGTGCTCGGCATCATCGTTGGCATTTTGAGGGTAGCCCCGCTCAAGCCTGTCAAAATGGCGGCGGCCTGCTATATCTACGTGATAAGGGGCACTCCCGCGCTCATTCAGCTTTTTTTCATATATTTCGGGCTTCCCGCCCTCGGGATAAACCTTTCGGCGATGGCGTCGGGGGTCATAGGTTTGTCCCTCAATTCCGCAGGTTACGTCGGCGAGATAGTCCGCGGGGGGATAGAGGCGGTTTCGCGCGGCCAATGGGAGGCGGGCAAGGTGCTTGGGATGTCTTATTTAAAATCGATGCGCTTCGTGATCCTGCCCCAGGCGCTGCGCAACATGCTGCCCGCGTTCGGAAACGAGTTCGTCACGCTCGTCAAGGAGTCGTCGCTGCTTTCGACGCTCGCGATAACCGAGCTGACTCAGGTCGGCCAGCAGGTGCGGAGCGTCACTTACGCCTCGTTCGAGACGTTCATCATCGTGGGCGCCATGTACCTGGTCATGACTACGATAGCCACCATGGGGTTGAGGTACGTGGAGAAAAAATGGAGCGTCGCATGACGGCCCTAAAAAATTCGGAGGTGTTTTGCATGTCTAAGAGAATTTTGGTCATTTCAGCGGTTTTCGTTTCTTTGTTTGCCATGGTTTCGGGCGCGTTCGCGGCCACGGTTATGGATAAGGCCGTGATCACTGTCGGCACGGAGGGCACTTGGCCGCCTTACGAATTCTATGACGAGGACAACAACCTCACCGGCTTCGACATAGAGATGGTGGCGGCCATCGGGGAGAAAATGGGCAAAGAGGTGAAGGTGGTCGATATGGCTTTTGACGGCCTCCTGCCCGCCCTGATCTCCGGCAAGATCGACCTGATAGCGGCCGGGATGCACTCCACCGCCGAGAGAAAAAAGAGAGTCGATTTTTCGAACGTGTATTCCATAGCCGACACGGCCTTCATCGTCAGAAACGACGACAACAGCATAAACGGGCTTGGCGACCTCAGCGGGAAGATCGTGGCCGTCCAGCTCGGCACGACCGAGGACATCTTCATGGAAAACCAGACCGACGTCAAATCCGAGATAAAGCGCTACCAGAAGACGGTGGACGCGATTCGCGACCTGCTGCTCGGCAGGGTCGATACCGTATTGATTGGGACGGTAGTCGCTAAGACTTACGTGGAGGGCGACAGGTTCGCCGGGGCTCTGAAATTGGCATTCAGGCAGGAAGTGGACAAACCGGACGAGGGTTTTGCGATAGCGCTGCGCAAAAACGACCCACAGTTGCTGGAAGCGCTGAACGCGGCTCTTGCCGAGCTCGAGAAGTCAGGCGAGCTCGACGCCCTCAAAGAAAAGTACGGCCTCGATTGAAAACCGGCCCCCTCGGCGGTCGTCCGCGCCGAGGGGCTCTCGCTTCAAATTTTCGCAATATCCCGCTCTTATCTCTTTTTGAAAAATCGCCGCGCCGAATTTCAACGGTGCGCTCTTTTGCATGCCGTCTTTTGCCGATATTCATATTATGGGCAGCCGGCCGGATATATTTCGGCAACGGGGAGGCATTGCGTAAAATTGGATCAACCGGCGATTTCCCGTATGTACGCATAAAACCACAGTGCTATAACTGGGTCCGGCTGATATTATAAAAAAAGCCGTTGGGGAGGTGGTTGGGTGCCGTTTGACCTGTCCGAGTTCAACTGGCCGCTCATCATCATCATCGCGGTGATAAGCGCCATTGTTTCCTACGTCGGAGACGTCCTGGGCAAGAAGATCGGGAAAAAACGGATATCCCTTCTTCGCCTCCGCCCGCGTTACACGTCTACCGTAATAACCGTCCTCACCGGGGTCGGCGTAGCCCTGCTGACCCTGACGGTCGCGGTGTATTCGTCCGATTCGGTGAAAATGGCAATTTTCGGGCCTAATATCATGGCCCGCAGGATGACCGAGCTTACCAACGAGGTGAACACCCGGCAGGACGAATTGAGCGATATGACCATCGAGCTCATAGCCGCTCAGGGCGAGCTGTCGCAGCTCAAAGAGGAAAAAAGCGCGGCAGAGGCGGGCCTGGCATCGCTTCGCGACGAGGCCGAAGCCCTCAAGCGGGGGCTTGCCGAGATGAAAGAGGGGCGAGTCATCGTCTTTCAGGGAGAGATGCTGGCGCAGGTCTCTCTTGAGGACGAGGACGCAGGTTATGACCTAAACGGCGCCATAGAGAGCCTCGTTCGGATTTCCACTGGCTACATGGCGGCTAAGATAACCGAATCCTGGGGGGCCGACTCGGAGGATGCCCCGAGCGTAGTGGTGACGGGCGAGATGAGGGGCAATATAGAGGGCCAGCTCGCCTCCGCGCGCGGCCGCAAAGTGCTGCGCCACACCGCGCCGTCCAATATCGTGATGGGGCAGACGCTCGAAGGGCTGATAACGATGTTCGACAGCAATCTCATCTACAGCGAAGGAGAGGTGATGATGAGGGAGGCGATTAGGAGGGAGATGAC
>JAISQC010000093.1 GCA_031274465.1 Synergistaceae bacterium
AGCGTCAAATTGCACGGAAGACGCAAGTTAATGCATACTAAAGCAAGCAAGAAGCAAAGAGAGATACTGAATGCGTTTAAAATAAAAACCTATGTATAATTTTCCGGGAGATTAGGTTATAACAGCTTGCGGTGAATGTGCGAACCATGCGATAAAGCCTTCAAGTTTATTATATAATAATTTGAGTTGTTTCTGTATAATTGTTGAGTTTCCTGCAAAACGCTCAAAAGACGTGACGACAACGCGAAGGAGAAATGAGAGATGGGGGAAAATATCAGGAACATAGGAATCATCACTTCGGGCGGCGACTGCGGAGGGCTCAACGCCGTGGTCCGCGGCGCTGGGCGGATAGCTCTCACTAAAGGCATCGGAGCTTATATAATCCCCAACGGGTACGCGGGGCTTTACAACCTCGTCAACATCGACCATCTCACCATGCTGGACGAAGAGCGGGTCGATCATGTGAACTCGACGTTCGCCGGTTCGGAGGCCGGGCACTCCCGCGTCAAGATATCGAAGATATCCAACCCCGGCAAGTACAGGCAGATATTGGACGGGCTCAAAAAGTTCGACATAGGCGGCCTAGTGATATCCGGGGGGGACGACACCGGCAGCGTGCTGGTGGACCTCGCTGAGAACGGCATCCCCTGCGTTCACGCGCCGAAGACGATGGACCTCGACCTCCAGACCTATTCCGTGGGCGGGGATTCCGCCGTCAATAAGATCGCGCACATCGTCGAGGAGATAAAGACGACCGGCCGCACGCACAACAGGGTGATGGTGGTGGAGGTCTTCGGCCGGTACGCGGGGCACACCGCGTTCAGGGGCGGCATAGCGGCTGACGCCGATTGCATTCTGATACCCGAGATACCCGTCGATTTCGACGTGGTGTACGAACACATGAAAAAAACCTACACCCGGCGCATCCTGAACAGCGACGTATTCAGCGGGATGTACAGCATAGTCGTCGCGGAAGGCATAAAGGGGGAGGACGGGAAGCTCTTCACGGATGGCGCCTCCAATGACGCGTTTGGGCACGTCAAGCTTGCCGGCGCCGCCAAATACGTCCGCAGCGCGCTGGAGGAGAGAATGAGGAGCGATCCCGAGATCGAGAAGTTCATGAAGGATTCGGGCATGTATGTGGAAGGGGTGCTCGAAATCCCGGAGGTGCGCGAGGTAACCCCGGGACATCTCGTTCGTTCCGGGGGGACCTCCGCATACGACGTCAGCTTCGGAAAGGAAATAGGCGGCGCCGCGGTGGTTTTGCTCCTCGAGGGGATATCGGGCGTGACTGTTTACGGCATCGCGGACGGAGAGATACGCTATATGCCCACCAAGCAGGCCATCGTGCAGAGATACGTCAACCTCGAAATGGTGTCGTACTACGAGCAGATGGACGTGTGCTTCGGGCGCCATCCCAAGCCGTTCGAGCCCTCTTTTAAAAACAACGACGGGGAGCCGGTGGAGCGTTTCCTTTAAAGTGAGCGAAATCAAGGCGCCCGAAGACGAGATCATTCGCGGGCAACTGGAACGGGTCACATACGCCAACGAGGAGAACGGGTATTCCGTGTTCAAGATTTGCGTCAGGACGGAATCCGACCTCGTGACGGCAGTCGGGTATTGCGGCAAGCACATGCCCGGGGAAGAGCTGGAGCTTTCGGGGCGCTGGGCGCAGCACCCCAAATTCGGAGCGCAGTTTCAGTTTTCATGGTGCCGCCTTCTTTTGCCATCGACGGTCGAGGGCATAAGAAGGTATTTGGGCTCCGGCCTCGTCAAAGGGGTTGGGCCGAAGATGGCGGGCCGCATAACGGACGCGTTCGGGGAGTCCGCCCTCGACGTGATCGACGAGAACCCGGACGAGCTTCTGAAAGTGAAGGGCATCTCGCGAAAATTGCTCGACTCGATAAAGCAGTCGTGGAATTCCCAGAAGGAAGTCCGCTCGGTCATGGTCTTTCTCCAGAGCAACGGAGTCAGCCCTGCTTTTGCCGCGAAGATATACGCGGCGTATGGCGAGGATACGGTGCAGGTCGTTCGGGAAAACCCGTACAGGCTGGCGGAGGACATCTTTGGCATAGGGTTCCTCACAGCGGACAAGTTCGCGGCGAAAATGGGCGTGGCGCGCGATTCGCCGATGAGGCTCGACGCGGGCGTGCGCTACGTGATGAGTGAGCTGACGGGTGAGGGGCACGTCTGCGCGCCGAGGAGCGTGCTCGCCAGCCGCTCGGGAAAGCTTCTGGAGGCGAGCATCGAAATGACGGATGCCGCCATCGGAAGGTCCATAGAGGATCTGGCCATGGTCAGCGAAAACATCGAATTGGGCGGCGAACGCCTCGAAGCGGTCTATTTGCCCGCGTTTTACGCATATGAGGCAAAGAGCGCGCGGATGATGGCGAAATTGATGGAACCGTGCGCCGAAGCGGAGATAATCAAAGGATATGCTGGGATAGACGCTGAAAAGGCGTCTCGCTGGGTGCAGGACGAGATGAGCGTCGAGCTTGCCGAAAATCAGGTCGCGGCGCTCAAATTGGCGCTCAAGTCAAAAGCCCTTATAATAACCGGAGGGCCAGGGACTGGAAAGACCACCCTCATACGGGCGATAATAGGGATTCTGGGCGAGCGGGGCCTCACGATAAAGCTCGCCGCCCCGACCGGGCGCGCCGCCAAGCGAATGGCGGAGGCCACCGGGCACGAGGCGATGACGATACACAGGATGCTTGAGCCAAAGGGGCAGGTCTTTTCGCGAAACGAGGACTCGCCGGTCAAGTGCGACCTGCTTATCATCGACGAGGCTTCGATGGTGGACGCGCCGCTGATGTATCACTTGCTGCGCGCCACGCCGCCGGATTCGCACCTCATACTGGTCGGCGACGTCCACCAGCTCCCGTCCGTCGGCCCGGGCAACGTGCTGCGCGACATGATAGCGTCTGGGACGATCCCGGTAGCAGAGCTGAACGTGATCTTCCGCCAGGCCCGCGACAGCGGGATAATCGTAAACGCGCACAGGGTCAACTCCGGCCTGATGCCGGTGGAAGGCGCGCGTCGCGGCCTTCGGGATTTTTATTTCGTCGAGCAGGACGACCCGGAGCGATGCGTTGAGCTGATACTGTCGCTCGTCAGGGAGAGGATACCCGAGCGCTTCGGGCTCGACCCGGTCGAGGACGTGCAGGTGCTCACGCCAATGCACAAGGGGACCCTTGGCGCGTCGAACCTCAACGCGCTGCTTCGCGGCGAGCTCAACTCCGGCGAGGGTAGCTCGATGGCCTCCGGCGGCAGAGTTTATAAAACAGGAGACAAGGTCATGCAGATTCGAAACAATTACGAAAAAGAAGTATATAACGGGGACATCGGTTTCGTCCGCCGCGTGGACGCGGATGCAGGGCAGCTCTCGGTCGGCTTTGACGACAACGAGGTGTTTTACGTGCGGGAAGAGCTCGACGAGCTGGTTCACGCGTACGCTGTGTCAATCCATAAATCGCAGGGCTCCGAGTATCCAGCGGTAGTCATCCCAATACACATGCAGCATTTCGTCCTGTTGCAGAGGAACCTGCTTTATACGGGCATCACGCGGGCGAAGGAGCTGGTGGTGCTGGTCGGCGCCCGCCGCGCCCTCAGTGTCGCGGTGCGGAACGACGACACCCGCCGTCGCTACACCAACCTGTGCGCCAGGCTTCGGGCGGCGGTAGCGTGATGGCCGGCACGCGCAGGCTGATCGCAGTTTTCGCGCTGGCGCTGGCCGCGTTGCGCGCGGCCCCGGCGCAATCGGCGCCGACGTACAAATTCGCGGACCTCGGGAGATTTCCCCAGAACGCCTCGGCATACCTGCCGATTGACCCGGACGCGCCTGTTACGAATTACGTGAATCAGGTGGTATACGCCGAAGAGTACCTCAGAAATCATTTCGCGCCGTGGCAGAGCGAGGATCTGTCCTATCTGGACCTGACGTTTGAAAAGATATTCAAATACTACGAGTCCATCCTGAAAAAGCAGTGTTATGCCGAGGGCGGAAAGGTTTTTCCGAAGAAATCGATGGAAGCGCTAGGAAAAAACGCCTCGATCGACGAGAACGCGACCCCGAGGCCCGGAGTGGCGCTTGCCGACGCAAACGTCAGGGTGCTGCCGATGGAGGCCCCGCTGTACGGGTCCAGGGAGTCCGCTCTCGGCGAGGGCGGGAGGCTCAAGCTCGACATCCTCCAGAACTCGACGCTGAAGCCGGGCGAGCCGCTCGCGGTATATTCGACCTCCGCCGACTCCAACTGGTTTTTCGTGGCGACCGGCGCCGTGGTCGGATGGGTCAAGGCCGCGTCAGTCGCTTCGGTGGACTGGGATTTCATGGACTGGTACATGTATTCGCCTCATTCCGTCGTCGTGAGCGACGACGTGGAAGTAGGTGCCGGCGAGGGGCGGGCGCCCCTCAAGGTCAAGATGGGCGCGGTGTTTCCGAGCGACGGGGACGATCTGCTGCTTCCCGAACGCGGGAAGGACGGGATGGCTGTAGTGAGGCGTTTCGATCTGGGGGATCGCGCGGTCCCGTTTCCCCTCCCCTTCACGCCGCGCAACGCGGCTTCGCTCATCGACGGCATGATGGGCGAGCCGTACGGATGGGGCGGGGCCGGCCGATTCAGGGACTGTTCGGCGATGACGCGGGACTATTTCTCGGTTTTCGGAGTCTGGCTGCCGCGCAACTCCGGCGACCAGGCCGTGACGGGGGCCAGGATATCCCTTAAAAACACGGCGTCGGGGGAGCGCAACGGCGTCATAGTCCCTGCGGCGGTCCCTTTCGCGACGCTTATCCACATGCCGGGGCACATAATGCTCTACCTCGGGGTTTACGACGGCGAGCCGGTGGTCTTTCACAACACATGGGGCGTGCAGACGAATTCCGGGCGGGCGGTGGTGGGGAAAGCCGTCGTCAGCAGCCTCCGGCTCGGCTCGGAGATACCGGGCAAACCGGCAAATTCTCTTTTGATAGACAGGATAGACTCCATCTCATTTCCCATAGCGGATCTGGGGGAAGTCAATTGATGACAGGGAGGCATGAACGAATGGCGGCGAGGATTGGATTGGTTGGGTGCGGCACTGTAGGTACCGGGCTGATCGAGCTTCTGGCTCTGAAAAGTGGTCATCTGCTCGAAAAATACGGCGTGGAGTTCAAAATTATCTTCGTGACCGACGCAGTGAAGGGGACTGTTTTCTCCGACTCCGGCCTGGACCCGGCGGAGATATCGGGAGAGCTCGAACGAAGGCGAGATTTGTCGGAAAGCCCCCATGCGAGGGAAGGCCTCGGCAGTTTGCCCGATCTGATCAAAAGCGCGAAGCTCGACATGCTGTGCGAGGCGACGCCCACGAACTACAAAACCGGCGAGCCAGGCATGACTATCCTGCGCAGCGCCCTCTCCTCCGGCGTCAGCGCCGTGACGAGCAGCAAGGGCGCGCTTGGGCTCGACATGGCTGGGCTTAAGAAGCTCGCCTCCGATAACGGGGCTATGCTGAGGTTCGAGAGCAGCGTGATGAGCGGCACCCCTTTGATCAGCCTCGTCCGAGGGCCCCTTGCCGGTTGCGAGGTCTCCCGCGTGGAGGGGATACTCAATGGAACAACGAACTACATATTGACTGAAATGGGGGAGGGCGCGAGCTACGGCGACGCTTTGGCCTCGGCGCAGAGGCTGGGGTATGCCGAGGCGGATCCAAGCGGCGACGTCGAGGGCTTCGACGCGGCTGTCAAGGTCTGCATAATGTCGGCGGAGTTTTTCGGGGTCCCGCTTGCCATGGGCGACGTCCGCCGCACCGGCATCACGGGGGTGACTGAGGGCGACGTCAAACGCGCGGCGGAATCTGGCGGCAGGATCAAGCTGATCGCTGGGGTGGAGCGCGATGGCGGCTCTGCGAAGGGTTATGTGGCGCCTCGCGTGCTTGGTTCGGGCAATCCGCTCGCTTCGATATCGGGCGCCACAAACGCGGTGAGCGTCACGACGGACAACCTGGGAACGATAACGATATCCGGCCCGGGCGCCGGAAAGCGCGAGACAGCCCAAGGGTTGATGGCCGATATGATCGAGATTGCCATGGCGTGCGGCAAATGACGTATTTTGCCATTTTGCCTCCCGCCGCCTGCTGATAGAATATTTTTGTTTTAAAAATATCGTGGGGAGGTGTTTGGGGAAATGAGCGGAAAAAACACGCTGCTGGCCATCAGGGTCGGCGACAGGGGCAACAACGCGCTTAAAGTCCAGGAGGTTCTGACTAGGCATGGCTGCAACATCAAGGTGAGGCTCGGCCTTCACGATCAGGATGACGGAAACGTCTGCTCCCCTTTCGGCACGATGATCCTTCAACTGTCGTGCGAAAAAGGGGACGTGAGATGCGTGATCGAAGACTTGAGC
>JAISQC010000123.1 GCA_031274465.1 Synergistaceae bacterium
CCCTCCGGCGCCCCGGCCGCGACGGCCGCGTCGCGCAATATCCGCGCCGCCTCTATCGTGGAGCGCTTTGCCCTCGGATGGGGGCTTATCACGATGCCGTTCCTGGTCTTGAGCGCCAAAAGAACTTTGAATATCGTGGTTGAGGTGGGGTTTGTGGTAGGTATGACGGCGGCGACCACCCCTAACGGCTCCGCTATTTTCCTTATGCCGAATGCTTTGTCCTCCTCGATGAGGCCGCAGGTTTTCGTGTCTTTGTATGCGTTGTAGACGTATTCGGCCGCGAAATGGTTTTTTATCACCTTGTCCTCGACAATGCCCATGCCGGTCTCGGATACCGCCATTTTCGCTAAGGGAATGCGAGAGGAGTTCGCGGCGCTGGCCGCTGCGAGAAATATTTTATCGACCTGTTCCTGCGTGTAATTCGCGAAAATTTTCTGCGCCCCTCTGACTGAGGCGAATATCCCGCCAAGAGGGGAAATGCCCGGTAAATCGACATCGCCGCCCTGGATCAGTGAATACGCCGTCACCTCGCCGGGCGCGGCGTCTTTGTCGCTGGCGCGTTTGCCTCGGATCATATGTTCCAGCGTGTCTGGGGATGTTTTTTGCACTATTTCGCGTTGAAGCTCCGCCATTTTCATCGTTATCGCCTCCGTATGCCTGAATTGGTGTCTGTTCTACAGGCGATAATGTTAAGGCCATAATCATCGGCGGAGAAGGATCGAAATATGAATATCGATATTCCAATATCGATATGATGGTATTGACTAGGCTATTTTCGTCCCCCTTATGGCTTCGCCAAGTTTTTCTATGAATGCCTTGTCCTCCCCGCTCAAGCCGTAGCCGCTTCTATGTATCAGAAAATCCTTGTGGGCGTTGCGCGGGGCGTTCGATTTTTTCTGCGCCAGCGAGAACTTCTCCAGGACTTCCTCTGGCATCGGGGAAACCCACATATATGTCGAATGGACGCGGCTCAGCAGTTCGAGCTGGCTTCCCCTCTCGTATACCGCTATTTCGCCGCCGCCGGAGTCGCTGCGGGCGGCGCAAGGGCGCACATGCGGCGCCGCGGACGGCAGCGCCGAGTCGCCGTGCGTTATCGCCACATACCGATCGAGTTTCGAGCAGTCGACGACATCCTCCGCCGCAAGGGGGTTTGAGGACGAGCAGAGTATCATGTAGTCAAATTCGCGAATCAGTTTGTGGATAAGATTCTTTTCGTCGAACATGCCGGTGAAATAGCCGGCGTACTCCGACTGGCATCGGACTATGCCGAGATTGCACGTTCCGTCGACCACGTCTTCCATGGCGCTTATCGAGTTCGTCTCCCTGTAATTGACGTCGACTTTCACGCCCTGCGGCAGGGACTTTATAAACTCGGTCAGAGCGTAGGAAATGTAGCTTGCCCTTGGCGCCGCCATGCTGAACGAAATCCTGGGCGACTCGCTTCCGTCAAAAAGGCTCTCCATCTTCTCGATCTGCGACAATATGTTTTTAGCGCAGGCAAGGAACTCGGCCCCTCTTTTGGTCGGTACCATGCCCTTGGACGTCCTTCTGAAAATATCGGCCCCAAGGGTCTCCTCGAGCTCCCGTATCGTCCTGCTCAGGTGCGGCTGGTTCAAGTAAAGCCTGTCGGCCGCTTTGGTTATCGACCCCGACCTCTCGATCTCAACGGCGTATTTGAGATGTTGCGTGTTCACCCGCGCCTCACCTCCTCTCCATCAGATGGTTGGACAGGATGGCGAGCGATTCCGCCATATTTTCGTTCTGTATCAAAATGCCGCCGGGAACGTTGAGCTGCACGGGGGCGAAATTCCACACCGCCATCACCCCGCCCGATACGAGCATGTCGCAGACGCCCTGCGCGGCATAAGCCGGAACCGTTATGATGCCGATCCGCGCGTTCAGCCTGCCGCAAAGGTTTTCGAGCTTGGATACGTGAAATATGGTCTTGCCGCCCGCCTCCTTGCCGGACAGCTTTTTGTCCGAATCAAACGCGGCGACTATCTCAAGCCCGTAATCGTCAAAACCCTTGTAGCACATCAACGCTTTGCCGAGATGCCCGGCGCCTACGAGGATTGCCCTGTTCGGAATGTCATAGCCGAGGAAATGCTCGATGTCGTCTATGAGGTCTGATATCCTGAAGCCGACCCTCGGTTTGCCGGAAATGCTGCTCACGAAGGCGAGATCCTTGCGGACAAGGCCTTCGTAGAACCTGAGCTCCGTCGCTATGGTGGAGGCCGAGATGTAGCCATCGCTGCTTGCGCCGAGGTTTTTCAGGTACTTGAGGTAATATGGCATCCTCCTTATCGCCTGCTGGGAAAGCGTCAGCGGAACTCTTGCGCCATCGTCGATGATAATCCCCTCCATAATTCAAGTCGACATTATGTTATCGATTTTTGCTCGTTAAGTCAATATTGTTATATCGATATTGGAATATCGATATTCCAAAAAAACATTTCCCTCGCCACGGGCCGGACGCTACACTCTTATTGCGGATAAGGTTTTGACGGCTGTCTCTGCGACAGCAGAGGCAGCCGTTTTGAGAATTGACCACGGAAAGAGGTATAGGAAAATTGGCAGGGGCATACGACTATCTACAGCTCAGCGGCGCCAATTGCAAGCATTGCTACAAGTGCATAAGGCATTGCCCGGTGAAATCCATCAGTTTTTCCTCGATGAATGCGCAAGTTGAGGTAATCCCCGAAGAATGCGTCATATGCGGGAACTGTTTCGTGATTTGCCCACAAAAGACCAAGAGCATACGGGAGGACATTCCCCGCGTAAAGGAAATGCTCGCGCGCGGCGAGCGCCTGTTTGCGAGCCTGGCGCCGTCATTTGCCGCCAATTTTCCTGGAGTGTCGACCGACGCGATGCGCGAAGCGCTGATGAAGCTTGGCTTCTGCGGCGCGGGCGAGACCGCCGTCGGCGCCACGGTGGTAAAGCGCGAGTACGAAAAAATCCTGGCCGAGGGAAAGCGCAGCGTCGTGATCTCATCCTGCTGCCACTCGGTCAACCTGATGATCAGGAAATACCACCCCGAGGCCTTAGCCTCGC